>NZ_JAWOTB010000024.1:0-39047 GCF_033338655.1 Vibrio sp. Vb1729
TGCCGACATGATGGCACCTCCCAATATTCAGCGACATAGCTGAGTGTAGTGCAGGTGTGGGGCGTACCATCTTATTAACGTCTTTAGGAAAATTGAATATAAGCAACTATCAAATAACTACAGGTGCGGCAACATGAGTTTGGAAGTGCTAGTGCGATGAGCGAAATCGCAATAGTAAAAAGGCTTTGTTTAGATACAGATTATTAAATACCATTACTTTAAATACCTAGACAAGGATGTTGCACGTAGACCTCTGTCGTCATAAGAGAGCCTTCAAAAACAACATCTGATGAAAACACCATTCTCCAAAAACTTTGTGTACTGCCACATATTAAAATTGCAACAGCACACAAAATAGTGTTAATACCAGTGAATATCTACACCTTCATCAAACGCTATCAAACCATTGTGGGTCGCCAAAGATGGAATAGTCACACTGGTGAGTTCATTGCCAGCAAACGCTTCACTTTGAATATCGAACACTGATTCTGGGATAGTTACGCTGGTAAGTCGGTTATTCCGGAACGCTTTATAACCAATGAAGGACACTGAACTTGGTATAGTCACCTTAGTGATCTTATTATCAGCAAACGCCTCCGGTGCAATGGTATTTACCGAATCTGATATAGTTACGCTAGTGAGATTATTGTTACTAAATACCCCATGGCTAATAGTGGAAACCGATTCTGGGATGGCCACACTGATAAGTTCATTGCCAGCAAACGCCTCACGCCCAATGGTGGTAACCGAATCTGGGATGACCACACTGGTTAGTTCGCTGCTAGCAAGCGCCCTACGCTCAATGATGGTCACCGTATCAGGAATAACAACTTCTTTTCTTGCCCCACCATAGGAAATAACAACCTTCTTATTCTCGGTGCCATCCTCATTACGAGCAAAAATAAAGCCATCTGATGGTGCATTATTAACTGTGGATAGTGCATTGCGATTAAATGCACCTAAGCCAATAGTAGTCAACGAATTTGAGAGGGTCACGTTGACAAGCTGGTTGTCAGAAAACGCAGCCTCTCCGATAGTTCTTACTGAATCTGGAATGGTCAAATTGGTGAGTTTATTATTACTAAACGCCCTATCCTCAATAGAGGTCACAGAATCTGGGATAGTTACGCTAGTCAGTCGGTTGTTCCGAAACGCCTCATTCTCAATGGTATTCACTGAATAAGGTATAGTCACATTGGTGAGCTTGTTGTAAGCAAACGCCTTTTCACCAATGGTCGTCACCGAATCAGGCATAGTCACACTGGTGAGCTCATTATCAGAAAACGCGCCACGCTCAATAGTGTTTACCGAATCTGGAATAACAATTCCTTTTCTTGAACCACCATAGGATACGACAACCTTCTTGTTCTCTGTGCCATCATCATTACGAGCAAAAATAAATCCATCTGATGCCGCATTGTTAACTGCAGATATTACATTACCATTAAACGCTCCATTACCAATAATGGTCACAGAATCCGGGATAGTCACGCTGATGAGCTGGTTGTTAGAAAATGCAGCCCCCTCAATAGTGTTCACGGAATCTGGGATAGTCAAACTGGTGAGTTTATTATCACTAAACACCTTCCAACCAATAATGGTCACCGAATCTGGAATGATCAAATTGGTTAAATTATTGTAACTAAATGCTTCCCACCCAAGAATATTCACGGAATCTGGGATAGTCACACTGGTGAGTTCATTGCCAGAAAAGGCCCGATGTCCAATGGTGGTTATCGAATCTGGAATGGTCACGTTGGTGAGCCTGTTGTGAGCAAACGCATCATCCTCAACGGTAGTTAAAGAACTAGGTATAGTCACACTGGTGAGCTCGTTATCAGCAAACGCCCCCTGGCCAACGGTGGTCACCGAATTTGGAATGTTCACACTAGTAAGCTCATTATCAGCAAATGCCCTCTCACCAATGGTGGTTACCGAATTTGGAATGGTCACACTAGTAAGCTCATTATCAGCAAATGCCCTCTCACCAATGGTGGTTACCGAATTTGGAATGGTCACACTAGTAAGCTCATTATCAGCAAATGCCCTCTCACCAATGGTGGTCATCGAATCTGAAATGGTTACACTAATGAGCTTGTTGTCAGCAAACGCCCCTTCACCAATGGTGGTCACCGAATCTGGAATGGCCACACTGATGAGCTTGTTACCAGCAAACGCCCCTTCACCAATGGTGGTCACCGAATCTGGAATGGTCACACTGATGAGCTTGTTACCAGCAAACGCCCCTTCACCAATGGTGGTCACTGAATCTGGAATGGTCACACTGATGAGCTTGTTACCAGCAAACGCCCCTTCACCAATGGTAGTCACTGAATCTGGAATGGTCACACTGATGAGCTTGTTACCAGCAAACGCCCCTTCACCAATAGTAGTCACCGAATCTGGAATAGTCACACTAGTGAGCGCGTTATCAGCAAACGCCTCCTCACCAATAGTGGTCACCGAGTCTGGAATGGTCACGCTGGTAAGTTTGTTGTGAGCAAACGCATTATCCCCAACAGTAATCACAGAACCTGGGAGCGTTACACTAGTGAGCTCATTGTAAATAAACGCATAGTCTCCAATAGTAGTTATCGAATCTGGAAGGGTTATGCTAGTGAGATTATTATGACCAAACGCGCTCTTATCAACGGCAGTCACCGAATCTGGAAAAGTCACACTGGTAAGATTGTTGCCCTCAAACATACCGAAACCAATGGTAGTCACCGAATCAGGAATAACAATCTCCTTTCTCCCTCCGCCAAAGGAAACAACAACCTTCTTGTTGTCAGTACCATCATCATTACGAGCAAAGATTATGCCATCTGATGGCGCATTGTTGAATGTGGATATTGCATTACCATTAAACGCATTAGAACCAATGGTGGTCACCGAATCTGGGATAATCACGCTGGTGAGATAGTTGTCAGAAAACGCTGAACCCTCAATAGTCGTCACAGAGTCTGGGATGGTCACACTGGTAAGTGTATTGCCAGTAAATGCCCCCCAACCAATAGTGGTTACCGAATCAGAGAGACTCACGTGGGTGAGGTTGTTGTCAGCAAACGCAACTTTTCCTATGGTGGTCACTGAATTAGGTATAGTCAGGCTGGTGAGTTTGTTTCGAATAAACGCGTCATCCTCAATGGTGGTCACAGATTCTGGTATAGTCACGTTGTGGATCTCATTATCGGCAAACACACTCTCGCCAATAACGGTCACCGAATCTGGAAGGATCAGGCTAGTAAGCTCGTTGCGTTCAAACGCACTATCCCCAATAGTGGTCACAGAATTTGAAAGGGTCAGGCTAGAGAGCTTGTTTCCATAAAATGCTTCCTTACCAATGGTTGTTACCGAGTCTGGAATGATCAAGCTAGTTAGTTCGTTGTGTTGAAACGCCCAATCACCAATGGTAGTCAACGAATTTGAAAGGGTCAGACTAGAGAGCTTGTTTCCATTAAATGCATCCCTACCAATGGTGGTCACGGAATTTGGAATAGTCACATTGGTCAAATTGTTGTAACTAAACGCACTCGCACCAATAGTAGTCACTGAATCAGGGATAGTCACGCTGGTGAGCTTGCTACGTCTAAACGCATCACGCCGAATAGTAGTTACCGAATCTGGGATGATGACATCTGTTTCGCTACCATTATAGTCAATAATTACTGACTTGCTTTTTGTGCCATACACCAACCCTTCTGTTGCTTTTTCACAGCCAGTAAGAAAGGTTAAACAGAGCAAACTGCCCAGGGTCGGGCAGATTACCCTCGTGAATCTTGTTATTGATAATGACATACCTGTTCTCAGATTTATATTTATTTTCTGTGCGAATGCATAAAACATTCACATACGGTCAGTTTTATCTTGGGTTAAGAGGATGATAGCAATACTTATTGCGACTTATCATTCCCAACAAGTTGTTTAAACAATTTCACTACTAAAAGAAGCGGTTTGACAAGCAAAACAACTATATAAAAGGCTTAAATCTTGTTAAGTTTCATTCTATCGCAGTATTTTCGTAGTATAAAACACACGCTTTTAGACTTTTTAGATTATTTAATCTAACGAATTTGGGGTAGAGCCCTCTTAAAACCATCACATCCACAAAGTACCACGAGCAAAATTAAGCTTGAGGGGCGAGCCGGCATAAAAGTTGAAATAGGAGTAAAGAACCTCATCAAAAGAGCTTTTGGTATAGTTCCTGATTTCGCAAACTTTACACCGAATTGATTATATATTGGATGTATTTTTTATCTGACTATAGCTACGCCTTATCGAAGCTAGGAACGCACAAGAAGAGTTTTATGTAATTTATACTTCACAAACAATTTCTCGTAGGTATTTGTGATAGGGTCTACCGTTTTTTAGTACCAGAATTGTTACAAGTCAGACAGCAATTATTGCTTTTAAACTCAGAACCTTAAAAAGCCCTGAGCAGAAGTGCTAGAACAGTAACTTAAAAACATAGCTATTTATTCAAATCTTGTGTAGTAACCACTTCGCTTACCCAAATAGGCATGAAGTCAATGCCTCCAGCGGCAATACCACGGCACAAACCTGTATTACCATAACTCGCACGAACCATTTGTTTGCCATCAAACAACCAGCTTTCAAAGCTCCAGCAATCCCCCAATCCTCGGTCTTTATGAGCGGAGGAAACAATGCCGTCAGAATAGTCATTACCATAGATGTTAAGACGTTTAGGCACAGCAGCATCGCCTTCTCCCAACAACCAATAACTTGAACCATAGTTATAAGCCGCCATCCAACAGGACGCCTCAATCAATGATTGGCCATTATTAAGCTTTGCAATAGCAATTGACGGTGTTTCTTCAAACAGTCTATGGCACTCGGAACTGTCTCCGTTAGACTGATAGCTAGCACGAAGCTGTGGTAACAATTTGGCATATTGGGCAGATTCTGGCTCAAGTGATTTCATCATTGCATCGCCGCCAACATTCACAAGTGTGGGGATAGCCACAGCAAGATTCACCCTAGACTCAGCGCCTTGACCTTTTGCGACAATAGCAAACGGAGTATTCTGGCGCCCCTGATATTCATCCATCCTACGAAACACGGCACTGGCACCGCTACCAGACAGTACCCATTTAGTTTTACCATCACCAATTTCAATAAGTGCATCTTTAGTCACTACTGCAAGAATGGCCTGAACCTGCATGGATGTCATGGCGTCATGCTGTATCGGGCCCAACTCTAGGCCATCGATATAAAGATTTATCTGCTCAGGCCAATGGTCAAAATCAGATTCATCCCCTAAATACACTTTGCCCGTTACTGACGCTGCAGGACCCGCTTTACGAGTAAACATCACAGCAACAGGATTGAGACTGCCAATATTTGAATAGCCAGCCGCCCGGCAGGTCCCTGTATTATCACAAGCTAGATACCAATCTTTGTGTTGAAAACTCTCTCCCTCAAAAGCGCTGACAGAAAAAGCTACCAAACCCAATGTACATATTGTACTTCTAATACAGAGCATTAGCATATTCCTCCAGTTCAGTTTTAATGAATAAATCATTGTGCCTCCTTTGCTACTTCTATTTACCAGTATTAAAAATTCCGTATTCTTATGAAAACATCAATTTAGAATTATTTATTAGAGCGAACCAGAAAACAAATTTAGTCAGTTACCCCAGTTCATCAATAGTTAAAGGAGTGGTTCCATATTTTTTATGGAATTAACTTTCTTCGCTCCATTAATAAATGATAATAAACAACCATAATAAATTATTAAGTGGATTTAATTTTCATAATTACTCACCTATATATAGTACCTTTTTCTCCCATTTTATAACCTAAAGTAAAACCCAAACTTTTAACAGGCTTTACTTTATAACTCTGAGCCGAACGTAGTGCTTTATCTATATCTTTTTTCGTTAGTTTTCCAGAGATTTCTTTGAACTGTTTTTCTGCGTCTGGATGTTTGTTTTTTTTTGCCCAGTAAGACCATTTAAACGCTTCAATTAAATTCATCATCCCATTTTCATCATCACGATATAATTGCGCAAAGCCAAATTGAGAATATGGGTCATTGTATTTAACCCCCACGGAATACCACTCTATTGCTTTATCTATATTCTTATCGCAACCCAGGCCATATTGGTACATATACCCAATTTTCCCCATCGCAACGCTTGAACCTTCGTTTACTGCACTATAGTATTTTTGGATGGCTTCTTTATAATTTACAATGTTGTACTTAGTTGATGAATAAATGTCACCAAGTAAAACTAATGCGTAGTGATCCTTCTTGTTGGCAGCAGTCTTAAGCCACTTAAGAGCCTCGTTGAAATCGTAATGGTCACCATCCAGATAAGTGTGTCCAAGAAGAAGCATTGCGTCCGTGTCATTCTGATCTGCTGCCTTGTGTAGCCAATGCATCATCATTTTAGGGTTAGAGTACTCTTTGTCCATAGTATAAATCGCCGCAAGAGTTTTTTGCGCTTCTAAATCTCCAGACTCTGCTGCAATCGTGTGCCATCTCAACATTTCTGCTGAATCTCGACGAAAGTGTCCGTTTCCTTCATAGATTATGCCTAAAATAGCAGCGCAATCTACTTCTCCGTCAGCATATGCTTCCGTCAACCATTTGCTAGCTAACCGCCAATCCTTTTTAAATTTTTCACCACTAAAATACAGGTAGCCAAGTTCTTTCTTTGCCTCCGAGCTTCCCTTCAACGCTGCCTTCGTTAACCAATTTACTACTAGCTTTTTATTATACTTAACACGCCTTCCATGATAGTAACGTCTCGCTAAGATAATTTGAGCCACACTAGACCCCTTTATCGCTAAGTATTTAAGAATATCAATCGGCAACGCAACAACAAGTAATTTATAAATAATATTGAATGTTATTTTTAGCCTGAACATAACTCTTTGCAATAAATTAACATCACGTTTTTTCATTGTTATCTAAATTTCTCCAAGGTTAAATCCTCCGAACTTCATATCAAATTTAATAGTTATTAGTAATATTGAACTTCAATGTTTACTTGTATTTTTGTTCAATTTGGTAAATACAGGTAAGCATCAGTCGATGATAACCAAAAATTGACCGTGTTTGTGTTGGTTTCACTATGCAAGATAACTTTTTTTCAGGCAAAAACACGTCAGCAACATATAAGTGAGTAAAAACACTCTGTAGAAAAGAAACACTATTGAGCTAGAAAGTACAACGGGTAAAAATACAATCGTGTTTGGTGTACCACCAGCACACCTCTGAATATGTATTTGTAACTTTTTCAAATTTAGTAAGTCATGATATTGCAACGTTATTTGTGGACACCAGCGTAATGGTTAAGATTGCACCTTTTAAAAGGTATGATCAAAGTGGGTAAGTGCCGTTTCATTAAAAAGCACAGAGTAATCATTGCTGCCCAGATATCAGGATAACCCCGCCACCCAAAAACGTAACTTTGAACAGACAAATACCACAGTGAGAGTTTGAATCGCCTTAGGTTACATTTTATGAGGGCAAACGAACGCACCAGATTTTGTAAGGTGTTTTATCTAGTGGGCAAGCTAACATTCAATTTCTAACTGAGCTTCCGTAAGTTTCTCTCACTACTAAAGCTTCTCCTCCTCCTTCCCTTTTCCCACACTTTCAACGATACTCTTGCGCCTTATTGTTCAGTTGGAAAACTTCATGCCTCAAGCTAACTCCGTTGTCGTACTCGACTTTGAAACCACAGGTCTGTCTCCGAATATGGGTGATCGCGCGATTGAAATCGGTGCGGTTAAGATCGTTGATGTTGAGGTGATCGATAGTTTTCAGCAACTTATAAATCCTGGCTTTCGTGTGAGCTCATCCATTGAAGTTTACACAGGCATTACCAATAACATGCTGCGCACAACGCGTCGTTCGATAAGCGCTTTCTGGATGCGGAACTGGAGCGAATTAACTGCGGTTATTCTGGCAAGTTCGCGTGTTCTTTATTGGTGGCACAACGCCTTATTCAAGATGCGCCGTCACACAAGTTGGGTGAGTTGGTTCGTTATAAGAACATTGAAAACGACGGTGTATTCCACCGCGCGTTAGCCGATGCACAGGTAATGGCAAAGCTTTGGTTACTGATGGTGGAAGAGCTTGAACAATCGGGCATAGCAGCGCCAAGCTTCAAGCTTATGCAAACGGTAAGTAAGACAGCAAAAGGAAAACTGGAGCAGTTGCTCTCTAAAAATCGGTTTTAACCACACGAGATATAAACAAAAGTCGATTACTTTTGATAGGAATCGGATTATTAAATATAGAAAGTGATTGCTTACATTAAAGTCTATTTTTATGTATTTAATAACAATTGTTTAGTGCCATTTAATCTCAAAATTTTGTTTGCCAGCTTTATTAGTCCTGGAAGGTGAATCATTTGTAATAAACTTGGAACTGAAAACATCAAAACAGCTTTCAATAGATTCCAAATAACATCGTAATCACCAGGAGTAAATTTAAAAGCTGACATTAATAAAGCCAGAACAATAAATGCATAACAAAAATTTTGAACAAACTCATCAGGATACCAAGAGTACGTTATTTTCGTTTTATTTTTATCTTGTCCTAGTTTACATCGAAGCTCCCCACCAATCTCTCGTCCTGCAACAATTGAGCTGAAGTTTATAAACTCACGAGTATTGAATAACCGGTCTTGATGTGCTTCAGAACTTCGAGAAGTTTTTCTTTTTACTATTAAGATATTTTCCTTTTTCTTAGTCAAGTAAGCACCTTCACTAGGATTATTCTCATTTAAATAAAAATAGTCAGTATTTTTTAACCTAGAAAGAATCTCTTCCATTGATTCTTCGCTATACTTTTCGCTTCTATAAAGTGCGTGGTTTATATTCATTACAATCTTGTAGCCTTGTGGGAACCAAATTTCACATCAACTAACTATCAAAACAGTTAGCAATTCAAATCAAGATGTAAATTCTAAACAAGGCTGACTAAAACACCACTTCCAAAGTGACCATTTTCATAGGCGAATTACCTTTATTTTAGTAAAGATCCAAACTGTGAATATCACTCCGGCACCCTATCCGAAATTACCTTGCCGTCTTTGATGGTGATGATGCGTTTAGTGCGCTCTGCCAGAGCGTTATCGTGCGTCACGATGATCAATGTTCTGCCTTCGGCGTGGAGTTGGTTGAACAGAGCTTCGATCTCAGCACCAGATTTTGAATCGAGCGCGCCGGTTGGCTCGTCAGCTAGGATGATTTGCGGATCGTTGACCAAGGCTCTTGCAATCGCAACTCTCTGCTTTTGACCACCAGAAAGCTGGTTTGGTTTATGGTCTAAACGATCCCCTAGCCCGACTTGCTCTAGCAATTTAGCTGCGCGCTGGCGACGTTCTTTGGCTTTGATACCAGAGTAAACCAACGGCAGTGCCACGTTATCAAGCGCCGTCGCGTATTCCAATAAGTTAAAGCTTTGGAAGACAAATCCGATCTTTTGGTTACGAATGCCAGCCAGCTCATTCGCACTTAAACTTGCGACGTTTTGGCCGCCAAGTTGGTACTCGCCATCGGTGGGCTTATCTAAACAGCCGAGCATGTTCATCAACGTTGATTTGCCTGAACCGGACGGGCCAAGAATCGAAAGAAACTCGCCTTGATTAATGGTTAAGTCAACGCCGTCTAGCGCGCGAACTTCCGCCTCCCCGCTTGAGTAGTATTTACAGATGTTGGTCAGCTCAACAAGCGGCTTGTTCGACATGTTCTCTCCAGAGTTATTGTTGTTATTCACTTTGTAGCGCCTCCAACGGGCTGACTTTTGCGGCTCGGTTTGCAGGTAACCATGCAGATGCCACGCCAATGATCACTAAGGTGAGGATGACAATCGCGACAACGACCCACGACAACTCAGGGACAGGTTTACCCAGTTGTTCATAAAAAGCATTGCCCTCTAAAGGAATGGAACTGATGGCAGACACCAGCGCGTACGTCACAGCTAACCCAAGCGCGCCCCCCATCATCATTGTCAATAAAGACTGCACTAAATAGTGCATACGAATGGCCGTTGGGGTTGCACCGACTGCCATGCGCACGCCGATATCACGCGTAGATCGCTTTACGGTGGCATACATCACATTGGCAATGCCGACGCCAGCAACAGCTAACGTCACGAAGCCGATAATGCCAAGAAAACTCTGCAAACCTATCAGAAACTGCTGCATACTCTTTTGTTTAAGGAACATATCATCGACTTGGACGACCTGTTCATCACTGACACTTGCCCCGTGCTTACGGGCAATCACTTGCCTGATCGTCTTTGCTAAGGCTTCTCGGTCTACATCGGCTTGTGGTTGCACATTGATGCCACCAATTTCACCGTTGACATGAAATCGCTTCCACGTCGCTAACGGCACAAAGCTGGAATAGTTGATAAGATCCCCCAGTTCTATTTGAGCGCTGTTTTTCTCCAATACGCCCACAACGGTGAACTCCTCATTGCCGATTTTTACCTTTTTCCCCACAGGGTTGACTTGCAATGTGACTGTCGCAAACCAACTAAAGTCCTCATTCGGGTTGAATAAGTCGGCTGCCAGTTCATAACCCAGTACAACGACTTTGCGCGTCTCTTTTTGATCGAGTGGATTTAACCATCGTCCCCCCGCCATCGGCACCAAATTGGTCATGGATTGAAACTCGCTCGTGACCGCTAAGGGCTCTTGCCATGAGCTTCTGTCACCAACGGTGATACGCTCTTTCCACTTCGCAGTTGGCGCAACGCTTTTTACATCGGGTAATGCTCGAACGATCTCTGAATCGTCCATTTTTAACGTCAGAAATTTACCTTGGTGAAAAGCACCGTGGTCGACGGTGGCCATCCCTCCGGTCAAATAGATCAAGTTGCCGTTACCATTTTGTGCGGTTTTCAATACGCCCTGACGAATACCCTCACCTACCGCCAACATAGCAGCGATACAGAGGGTCGCCCACGCTACTGCCAGAATGGTCAAACCCAGTCTCAGCTTTTCTGCCGCCATTTCTTGGAAAATTTGTCTCATCGGTAACAGCATGACTAGGCCCTCGCACTCAAAGCAATGACTGGCGTGAGACGCGATGCTCGCCTTGCTGGGAAATACGATGCCATCAATGCCAAGATAAGCGTCACAAGTAAAGACCAAGCAATGGAATCTGGCGTGATCACAGGCAAACCAATCCATTCAGGTAATCCCATGCTGCTTAGGACAGACACCACGGCATACGAAAACATCAGACCTAATGCCGTGCCCACAGCTACCAAAATAAGCCCCTCAAGAATAAACTGACTGAGTATGGATTTTTGAGTCGCCCCGATCGCCAAACGCACACCGATTTCACGCGTGCGCTCAGTGACGGATAAAAACATGATGTTGGCAACACCAAGCGCACCGACCGCCATGGTCATCGCACCGCTCGCTCCGAGAAAAATCTGAATGCCACGCAAAATTCCACTGATGACCGCCGCACCTTCACTAAAATCGGGTAATTCGACCGCATCTTTATCACTTGGGTCAAAATGAAGCTGCTTGGCGAAAAAGTTCACGATATTTTGTCGAAATGACGATGCATCCATCCCTTCTCTCGGCTTCATCAATACCATCCAAGGTTTCGCATCCCACAAATCGCGGTACGTTGTTTGAGGAATGAAAACCGTGCGGCTATCGCCGAATGAAATGCCAGTGTCCTCACCAACGGTTATCCCAATCACCAAAAACGGAATGCCGTTGACTTTGAGCCTATCCCCGATTTGGATTCCGCCCATTTGCGCAATTTGATCGCCTAACACTGCCACGCGAGTGTGGTTGTCCATATCACTTGGTGACAGGTTTCTCGAACCGGATTGCAGCTTGCGTTGCATTAAAGGAAAGTAAGACGTATCAATACCGCTGACCGTTCTCGATAAATTCTGTCCTTTGAGATTGGTGATATTCGCATCCCATTTGGCGTAAACGCTCGACGCCTGTTGCACAAAGCCTGACTGTTTGATCATGTCGACTTTTTCTTGTGGAATATCAATTTGTCGCCTTGAAGGTAACCCTTGCCACGGTTTACTGGTACTCGACGGAAACACCACTTGCACATTGTTGATCATAAATGAAAACGACTGAGTCTGATGGCGATAAAAGCCTTCGCCAAGTGCGATTAACACCACCACAGAGATCACGCCCCAAGCAATCGCGATAATGGCTAGAACGCTCTTCATGCGGTGCGCCATCAACGTTTGCCAAGTTTGTTGCAATAGGCTGCTCATGAATGAAAAGCCCGAGAGATCAACACCATGGTATCGTCATCGAGTTTCCCTGCGGTTTGCAGTAAGCCGATTCTCTTACGCCAATAGCTGTACAAGTTGGTTTGCAGACTGTTTTTCGCCTCAAACAAGCTGTTGTGTGCACTGATAACTTCCGACACTTCAAGCAGGCCAGCGTCGTAAAGTTTCTCTTTGCTTTGCAACACTCTGGCGCGCGACTCAACTAGCTCGTTCGCTATTAAAACTTGATTCCAGTTGATATCGACCTGCGTAAACTGCTGAATAACTCGTTTCTGAATATCAATTTCCACTCTACGCATATCTTGCTTGGCGCCTAAAATGTTCAACGATGCTTCGTCCACTTTCGCTCGCACTGCACCATTTAGGTCAATCGGCAAACTCAAACTAATCCCAGCGTTAAACTCGCCGTTTGAACGATTGTCACCATCGCTGTAGCCCACACTGCCTTTGACGGTCGGGTAGTATCCACCTTTAGCTGAATCTTTCGCGAACTCGCTCGCTTTCACCATCTGCGCCGCCACCAACAGCTCTGGACTGCTGTCTTTCGCCAGCTTTAGCCATTGCTCCTGAGAGTCCACCAGCATCGGTGGCTGAATCAAAGAATCCGTTCGAATTTGGTCGACACTCTCGGGCATTTGATTGATTAACGCCGCAAGCTCTGCTTTTTTAACTTCGAGATCGGCTTTTGCATTGAGGATACTTGCTTGCTCAGAGACTTGATTCGCTCGCATCTCTTCAACATCAACCGACTTCACTTTGCCTGCTCGATAGCGTTTCTCGATGATGTTGAGAAGTTCTTTCCCCTCCTCCAGCTTGGACTGCGCCAATTTGAGGTCGCCCAGTGCGCTTGCCACATCTAGGTAAGCGGTGAGCAACTTTTGCGCAAGCTCGTTATGCGCTTGAGATAACTCTAACTGTACTTTGAGATAATTGGCATTCGCTTGATCCAGTTCCGACCACAAACTGCTATCCCAAATAGTTTGAGATAAGGTAGCGCCGTAACTGTTGGAATGGCTTGAGGACTCATTCCAATCCGCTGACGCACTGGCACTTAAACCCGGTAATAACGCACTGCGGCTACTCTGTACGCCAACCTCGCCAAGCTGGACGCCGATTTTCGCTTTTTCGTAATTTGGATCGTTCTGCTTTGCTTGTTGCCAAGCTTGTTCAATAGAAATTGCGTAGGTCGGCAAACTGAGCGTGGCAGCCAACAATGCAAAGGCGATTTTTGATCGTTGCAGCTTAACCATGCGCCGCTCCCATCATGCTGTTGTCGATAACCTCTTCATCAAGCTCCACGCCGTCAAGCACTTCGACATTGATGCCATCTGACAGACCGAGTTTCACAGGTTGTTTATGAAACCCTTGTTCTGAGCTGTCGGGGATCAGAACATTCGGTGCGTCACCATCAAATTGCAGAGCGCGCTCCGGTAGAGTGAGCACGTTTTCAGACTTCTTCAGAATGATTTGAGCCGTCGATGAAAAACCAGAACGAAGCAACACATCTTGTGGGATCTTGAGTTCTCCCACTTCAACCTCAAAACCGTTATCAAAACTTTTTGCCGAAGCATTGCCCTCTGGTGAGTTAAGGTTCTCAGATTGAATCGCCACTTTGGTTAGCACACCAGAAATCGCCACATCAGGATAAGGCGCAACCGTCAACATAACGGGCATTCCCGGAGACAACTGCGCAGCATCATGCTCACTGACGCTACCTTTAAAAATCAGACTGTTCATGTCGGCCAATGACACCATTTCAGTCGCGGCTTGGCTTGATTGAGTCGAGATGATCGGCTCTCCGACCTCAACTTTCTGGTTGAGTACCGTGCCATCAATTGGCGCGTAGATCGTCGACGTTAAACGCGCATCGCCGATAGACGCCTCACCACTGCGGATGAGTTCGAGATTCTGGCGCTTTTGCAATACGTCCGCTTGCGCAGATTTGACTGCCGAGCGCGCACTTACGTACTCGTCGTAGTTACTTGGAATAATGTCCTGCTTGACCAAGCTTTCTAAGTTGGACAGTTTTTGTTTGGCGGATTCCAGATCGGCTTCGCTACGCATGAGCTCTGCCGATGCATCCGTTAATGCTTGGGGTGTTGGGTTTGGACGCACTTTGATCAGCGGCTGGCCTTGCTTCACCTTTTCACCAACTTTCGCGTAAATTTCACCGACGATACCGTCGATTTGTGACTTGATAGACACAGAGTGTGCAGGGACAATTTTACCAACAGCCACCGCTTGTTTTTCAATCGTGCCTTTTTCCACAATCAATGTAGGCAGCAATTCTGGTTGAGCAGCAGATTGGAGATAGAAATACGTACCACCGCCGAGCAGCGCGATGCTCACAGCGGAGACAAGCCAACGTTTCGTCATTATTTATTCCAACAATTATTGGGTAGTCTAATGACTACTCCTAAAACACAAAGTTGAAGGAATAATATCCTGCTTTAATAGCGGTTTGGTTGTCACAGTTGGTAAGGCTTTGTCAGTCGCCTCTGACAATCAAAGACTAAAAAATCTCGACGAATCATTCAGCAAAGACGCTGTCTACGATAGCGACTAACAAGCTCTGTAACCGCTCGTTTCAACCACCACCCTTTTCATTCTGAACAATGTGCAAAATGGCGCTGTTCTGTATCCAAGTGAGCAGCTGTTTCTTGAGCGTTTAATATGTTCTCTTGATTAGCCCCAAACTCAGCCCCCGTTCCAGGCCAATAATATGTATCTTTATCACGACATAGTGTGAGAATGACAGGATCATTGTGTATATTGGGCTCATCTCCTAGCTCGCCATACATACTGAAAGTAATCTCAGACCCAACGTCTCCACGAAGTTTCTGAATCACTTCTGCTTGAACTTTAAAGAGAACATCTTCCTCGTGTTCAGCAAACTTTTCAAAACCTGTAATTTTCACCACTGCAGAATAGGGCGTTTGAAATATCGCATCTTTGAGTACCTCATTCTGAGAGTACACTCCCTGTGAAGCACAAGCTGATAAGCTCACACAGCCTAGCAAACTTATAAATTTCTTCATGTTTAACTTTCCGTTCCTGCTAAGGCAGAGCCTTTTGTATATACAGGTAAAGTACCTTTTGTTTCATCGTAGTTACTCGGTACTACGAACTTGTCCCAGACATCAATAGAGTACTTTGCTATATTGACTTGGTTGCTTTGGTTTCCTCCTAACATGTACAAATGCCTACCATCAGGGCTCTTTCCCACGACAAAAGCAACATGCCCACCACCTTTTCTCGATTTAATCCCTAGAGCTCCATGTATAGGTTCTGAGATGTTTTTACCAAAACCCTTCCACTCCTTTGCTCGATAAGCTTCTTTTACTGGAGTGATTCCGTGTTGTTTAAAAACCCAAGCGGCAAACGAACCACACCAAGCATTTTGACCTCCAGAGTCATCAGTGCCCCAGAACTTAGATGCTGTAAAATACTCTAAAATCCTTGGATTGGCCTTAGTGCCTGAAACTTCTTTTTGTCCAATTTCTCCCAACGCTGTTTTCATCCAAGGCACTTTGGTTACTAGTTTTTGAGCATCATGAGGATCATTTTTCACTGAACTATAGGATGGTAATCCATTGAGCTTACGATGAGTTCTACCATTTACATCGATCCGACCATCTGGCTTTACCATATAAAGTAGCTTACGCTGACACACTTTTATTGCCTCTACTGTTTTCGACAAATGAGGACTCCGCCCTAACGAGCCATCAACAACCAACAGTCGGGTAAAACCTATTCTCTTTTGGTTATCATTTAAAAATTGTTGAACTGCTTTAACATCATTTTTCGAATTAGTGCCATTTATACCAACAGAGCCACGGATTTTTAATCCCATTCTCGTTACCTTTATAACTAATCATATAATTAAGAAAGTACGCTTTAGCGTGACAACAATAAAGATAAAATGTTGTTTTATACGATTAGCCATATGAGGGGAATTAGGTGTTGAAAATATAGATTACAAATAAACTCAGCTCATATCACTAAAAACACCTATTTATCACCTTTTGGTCACGCTTCAAAGCAGGACAGCCAAGATGTTTTAAACCATGCGTATTAATAGACGAAAAAATGTTTATAAATGAACACTTAAATTAACATAGTAAAACTATCAATTACTATTTAAAATTTAAATAACACTTCCTTTTTAAAGGCACTCTATAATTAAATTTATCAAACTTTAATTTTTATTAAATTAAGCTTTAATTTATTAATCTGACTATTTAACTAATTTCATTTCAGTTAATTGTACTTTTTGGCATGTTAGCGAGTGATGGCGGCGCCAATAACACCGACCCATTTTCAGAAGGAATAACGGACGATAACCAATGGATTGTGGAAGAACCACACATGATGATTATTACCCTAGACCAAGTGTTGCTCGACTATCTACCCATCGGTTCAAGTTATGATGGCCCATACGTGATGTGGAATGGTATGCCATACGCACACATTATTATTCCCGTTAGAGCGAGAAAATAAAAAGAAAAAATCCGATACTCAATATTTTGAATATCGGATTTTTATAGCGTTATCGAGCTAACCAAACTCTCGCTAGTATTCCTATCGGAGTGGTAACGCCAGTTGTGACGGAGGAAATTTCACCATTTCTTAAAATATAAATGGTTGGAGTCACGCTAATTTTCCATTCACGCATAATATAGCTTGAAGGATCGTTTATGTTTTCAAAACGATATTCTTTTGCCCTCATAAACTGCGCCACACGCTCATTCGGTCCCGACGATCCAGAAACGCCAACTACGGTGTAGTCATCACTCAGCCAACTCACGCTTGGGCTTACAAATTTACAAGCGGGACACCAAGTCGCCCAAAAATAAACAACGACAGGTTGTTCATAACTTTGCGCGATTGCATCGAAGTGTTCGCCATCGCTCAATACTGAGCTCAATGGTGGTGACTCCTGTTTAGGAATATCTTTAGTGCGATACCAATCCATCGCGATAGAAATCGCGGTGACAATGAGCACCATCTGTACGATTTGAATGAGCCAATATCGGAATGTTCTACGCTGCTTTGTCGAACTCATTGAATGGCTCCCCCACTCGCTTGTTTCACCGCGCTTAAAACAACATCATCAGTCAGAATCACAGGTAACGGGATACCTTGTGGCGCCGCCGGGCCATAGACGATGTTAAACGGCACACCGTAACGCCCATGAGCTCGTAAAAAGTCAGTTACCGAGCCGTCCGGATGTGTCCAATCCCCTTTTAACGTCGCTACATTAGGGCTTTGCAGCAATGAGTAGACAGGATCTTGCCAGATCACACCGATCTTGTTCGCTTTACACGTGACACACCAATCCGCAGTGACATCCACAAACACCACTCGCCCATTATTGACGTGATCTTCAATCGCCGAGTTAGAAAGCTTCTGCCACGCTAAGTCCTCAGGAAGCGGTGTCGCCCATTGGTCGGCAGTGACACTACCAAGTAACAGGCCACCAGCTATCAACACTAATGACGCAGTTCCGGATACAGCAAGCGCTTTCTCACCATACACTTTCTTAACTCTTGCCATCATTACAACAAAAGCAACCACAGCGATAAGTGCAATCCATAACATCGGTACATGATTTGCCATTAATGAAAGTAGCCAAATGCTAGTCGCCAGCATCATTATGCCAAACACGATTTTAACGACATTCATCCACGAGCCAGGCTTTGGTAGTTTCAGCGCGATATTTGGAAACACAGCGACTAAGAGCCAAGGCAGTGCCATACCCAATGCTAATGCTGTAAAGGTTGCAAATAACGTTAATACGTCGGCACCCAAGGCAAACGCCACGGCCGTTCCTAGAAAAGGCGCGGAGCAAGGCGTCGCAAGCAATGTAGCAAACATACCTTGAACATAGTGACCAACTAGGGAGTTATCACCTTTCGAGGCCAGCCATGTATTGGTACCCGATGATAGACGGACTTCAAACAGCCCCAGCATATTGGCCCCAAACAAAGTGGTGACCAACACCATCAAACCTAAGAACCAAGGGCTTTGAAATTGCACGCCCCAGCCAATGGCATTACCTGTTAGCTTAAGCACCAAAATAAAACCAGCGAGAATCCAGAACGACGTTAATATACCAAGTGACGAGGCAACAAACTGAGCGCGAATTTGACGACGCTCGATACCTTGAGCGGCAACAATACTACTTAGCTTCATCCCCAAAACCGGAAGAACGCAAGGCATAATGTTAAGAATTAAACCGCCGAGCAACGCGAATAGAAAAACACTCGTTAGAGACGTGCTCGGCAACGGTTCAACTATTGCCTCAGCAGTTGCTTGAGTGGTTTCTTCTGCTAGTAAATTGGTGTCTTTGATGGTCACAAACAGCGACTGACCATCTAACTCCACATCGCCCAGCCAAGTATCAACGATATAGCTCGCGGTGACGATGTTTCCTTCTTGATACATTCCTTCAAGCTTGAAGCTATAGTCTCGCGTTGCTTCATCGACACCATCCACCAGCACTTGTGGTTGTTGCCAACCCTGACTGTTCTGTAGCTTGATTTGTAGTTTCGATTGGTTCGCATCCCAACTCGCCTGAGTAACATCAATAAACGGCGATGGCTGCGGCACGTTACTCACTGCTTGAGCGTAACTGAACATCACGTCTTCATCGACTTTTAGATCAGAAGGCAAGAACGTCAATTGAATTTGATAGTCGGTCAGCACACAAATCGTCGTACAAGAAGAAAGTGTCAGTACCGCATCAATCGTGACAGGTTTGGACATGTCTTCGACGTGCAGCGTCATGGGGAACAAAGTATCGCCTTTATACCCAAGAGTCTCGATACCTAATAGTTCGAATTTTTGTGGGTGCGGCCATTGCCAATCCACTTTGGATAAATTTTGTGAATTCTGCCAATCAATAGATGGTGCTACGCCGCCCTCACCAGGTGAACGCCAGTAAGTTTTCCAGTCCCCAGCCAACTTGACGTCCAGATAACCAGTGATTGTTTTGGCTTGCGGATCTTGTTGACCAGTGAGCACAAAGCGCGTTTGCACTGGAAGATGTTGCGGGTTGGTCAGCCAACCTGTATCAGTAGTTTGAGCTGAAATACTCAGAGAGAGCAAACTCAAAGCAAGCGTCATAAAAAACATGGACGCAAACTGAGTCAGTTTAGTAATTTGATTCATAGTGATTCCTAGTTAAAAGACAAAGGTGCTAAATAACTGACGCTAGTGGTCAGAAAGCACGCTTTTATTCTCGGAACACACAGAAAGTCAGATGGACTCGATACTTACGGCCTATCGGTTCCGTCCAATGTTGCGCACCAATATAGGCACTGCACAACCAAATTGCCGAAGCAAAAAGACCGACAAACAGAACAACAATAAATACATCGAGTTGATGTTGAGAAAACTGAATTAACTTTTCAGACAATTCGCACTTGCTAGTTTCTTTAGTATCAATCGACTTGACGCTCGAACGCTCATCAGCAAGTGAAACCGCGGGCGATTCCGTCTCATATTTCATAGAGCATGACGATGCAAAGCCTGAATTTTGCATCAGACACACAACGACCACCCAGCCAATAATCGCCAGTAGCCATTTTGCCCGCTTATGTGGCGTGTGATGTCGTTTAGTCAACAAACTCATAAGAATTCAGATAAAGTAAGAACGAAGAAGATAATACGCGAGTCGTCATAAAGCTCAAGTTGTATCCTCTAAATAACCTTAAGAGGCTTCACTCGGTAACCTTTAATCTAGCTTGCCATAAATATATGCCAACTCTGCGACGGTTTTTGCCGAGAACTTCTTCAATAGATTAGCTCGGTGTACTTCAACCGTTCGCATTGCTATGCAAAGTTCGTCAGCAATACGAATGTTGCGCTTTCCTTCAATAATCAAACGTAAAATGTCTTTTTCTCTAGGTGTGAGCGATTCATAAGCCGATTTAGCTGCTGCCATATCGAGGTTTGTGGCAGACTGCGCCTGTCCCTGCAAAATGGCTCGTGCCAGTTCATCGCCTTTGACTGGTTTTTGGAAGAAATTGACCGCCCCAGCTTGCAATGCATCGACCGCCATCGGAACATCACCATGCCCTGTCAGATAAATAACGGCTAACGGGCTGTTGGCTTTATTTAAAATTTGGTGCACTTGCTGACCACGAAGGTTGGGCATTCGGCTATCAAGGATCACGCATCCGGCCTGATGAATGTCCACTTTATCGAGAAAAGATTGCCCATCAGCAAAAGTCGTCACGTTGAAGTCATGCTCTTCCAGCATAAAAGCGAGCGAGTCACGCACCGATTCATCATCATCGACTACAAAAACAGGTAGCTGCTTTTCACCGCTGCTCATTGAATGCTCCTATGCCTAGTTCAGATTAGTTTTGATATGGAAACACAAGCTCAACCAAACAACCATGTGGTGCTGTCGAGCTGATGACAAACTCGCCACCATGCATTTCCATCACATCGCGACAAATGGCTAACCCCAGCCCAAGCCCTTCTTCTTTGCTACTCACAAACGCTTGAGTCGGATTCTCTTGCTGCAACCCTGTACCATTGTCTAACACTCGAATGGAAAGTTGATTGACTTGGTAGTCACTATGCAGGGCAATTTTACCTTGATAACCTGACGAGTGATATTTCTCTTGGAACAAAGTACACGCATCAATCGCGTTACTGATCACATTAACTAAAACCTGTTGAACGCCCACAGCGTCGACAAGTACCGGACGGACGTTCCCTTCTATACTGGTCACAATCGAAATATTTTGCTTCTTCATTCGAAAATGGAGCAACTCAATCGTGTCATCAATGAGTACTTGAGGATCGCACGGCGCTTTGTCGACACTACGCTTGCGGATCAACGTTCTTAAGCGCTGAATAATTGCATCGGCTCGTTCAACTTGGCCCTGTATTTTCTCAAGCACTGGGACAATATCTTCATGAGGGCGCTTTTTGGCCAAGCGAAGTAAACCGCCTTCACTGTAATTGCGAATGGCCGCCAATGGCTGATTGAGTTCATGGGCAAGACTAGTGCCGATTTCTCCGACAATCGCGACTCTTTGTGAGTGTTCTAACTGTTCGCTTTTCTCTTTTAATCGTAACGATGTCTGCTCCAACGCTTGCTTACTCTTGCTAAATCGATACTCAAGCCAAAAGTGGTACGCGTTCAACACAATAACAAACATGAACAGCGCCCATGCCCATTCTTGATGACTACGCAGCCAGCGCAATGCTTCTTGCCACCAAGGTTGTTGCAACGGATGGAGATCCAACGCCTGATAAAGTTTGTCGATGCTCAGCAAGCTGACGGGGGACGTCCAACCTGACGCGCCTGCCGCAATAACCGCAGGGTGTTCAGGTGGCATCGCTAACAATACTTGCGCAATCTGTTTGGCAATCTGAGCTGAGCCGCGCTCTGTTTTGGCAAATGACCAGTTAGGATAAAGCGGTGTGGAAACAGCGCATAACGAGCGCTCGTTCGGCTGTTGATTTAAAACTCGGTAATTACCCGGTTGTAAAAGCCCTTCACTTAACATCTGTTCCAATAAACAAGCAGGGACGACGGCCGCTTCCACATTGCCATCACGTAATTGATACAGGTTGGCATCAATAGGAAAACCAAGATAGCGGACATCGGAAAAGAAATCGTTTGGATTAAGCCCCATTTTGACTATTTGATAGCGCATCGTTAGATAACCACCAAAGGCTTTTTCTGATACCGCCGCAACGGGACGTCCTGAGACATCTTGCACCGTTTGATAACTTGAATTGGCTCGAACCACAAGCGCCGAACCAATTCCGTAATTCGAGTTTTGTGGTGCTCTGCTGGTTAGCGTTGCCATCCACGACAGCGCGTATTGCCTGCCCAACCGCACTGCTTGACCTGGGTTGGTTAAGATGAAATCCATGGTCTGAAACTTCACCGCTTCGCCCATTTCATCCAAGTTAAGGGGATGAAGAACAAAATGCACATCGGAAATTTGCTGATTGAGCCAATCAATGGTCGGTTGCCATCTCTGCTCGGCATAAAGATGACCACGTATCGCTAACACGCCCACTTCGACTTTTTTCTTGACCTGTGGCTGCTCTGCTTTTTGCTCTTGCAGATCTGCTTGTTCAGAAACTGCGCCGTGAGCCAAAGATGCAAAGGCAACTAAGCAAAGAATCCAAAGCTGAAGCCACAGTGCTTTTTTCATGATGAGTCGAATCGTTCCGTCAAGAGAGTACGACAAGAATAACAGCTACCTTCCCTAAACCACATTTGTTTTAGATCAAGTTTGATCTGGGTATGTGGAAATCCACAATATAAGCCTCGCAGTGCATTTCTCACAATGGAATCAGTCAATTCAAATACAACAAAAAAGCAGGTGAGTTATGGATTCCACCAAACGTCGCTTTCTCAGCGCGGTCACAGCCGGAGCCGCGTTAATTCCAGTCGCAGGCATTGGCACGGCAACTGCGGGAAACATTATTCGAAATAACCAGTCCGCTGACCGAAAAGGACAAGTCGGGAAGCGTTATGCCATGGTGATAGATTTACGTAAATGTGTCGGATGCCAGGCTTGCACTGTGGGTTGCAGCATCGAGAACCAAGCGCCTATCGGTCAATTCCGAACCACCGTAAAGCAATACGAAGTTACGTTAGATGATGGCTCTACCACGCGAGAAGCAAAAGCCTTTATGCTACCGCGCCTTTGTAACCACTGCGACAACCCACCTTGCGTGGCAGTGTGTCCGGTTCAAGCAACCTTTCAGCGCAAAGATGGCATTGTCATGGTGGATAACAGCCGCTGCGTCGCCTGCGCGTACTGCGTACAAGCTTGCCCTTACGATGCTCGCTTTATCAATGAAGACACCCTCACCGCAGATAAATGTACCTTCTGTGCTCACCGTCTAGAACAAGGTCTATTGCCTGCCTGCGTGGAAACCTGTGTTGGCGGTGCACGTGTAATTGGTGATTTGAATGATCCATCAAGTGAAGTCCGCCACTTAATTGCGAAGCACCAAGACGATATCAAAGTGCTAAAACCCAATGAAGGCACCAAGCCTCACGTGTTTTACATCGGCATGGATGAACGCTTCACCAGCCACATCGACGGACAACCTGCTATTTACGACCCACAGGGAGAGCGCGCATGAACATCACCGAAGTGTTAGTCCAACCTCAAGCGATGGCTTGGCTCCCGTGGGCGGTGCAATATTTCTTCTACATCGGTTCGGCTTATGCGGCTGCTGTTTTATTCCTAATCGCCCTATTATTTGAAAAACACACCAGTCACAGACTGCGCGCTGCGCTTGTTCTGACGCTGGCCATCGGCGCCATCGTGGGGCCATTAGCGTTAACTGGCGACCTTCACCAACCGGGACGCGCATGGCATTTTTACGCACACATCACTCCGTGGTCATGGATGTCTTTAGGGTCGCTTTTCTTGCCTGTTTTCTCAGGTTTAGCGGTAGTGACTGCATGGCTGTATCTCCGCGAGGATCTTATCGCACTGCGAAATCAACCGGGAAAAGTCCTACCTCTGTTATCTAAGTTGTCGCTTGGTGAATGGGCTATTTCTCACAAAGTGATGCTCACAATATCTGCAATCACCGTGTTATCAGGCTTAACCATCGCCCTTTATACTGGAGCTGAAATTGCAGTCGTTCAATCGCGCCCTTTATGGCACCAACCCGCGTCACCAATTCTTTGGTTTGTCACTGCATTTATGGGCGCGGTCGGATTTTCTCTGTTGATTTGGCTCTTGCTGCCTAGTCAGTCAAAGACGCTGACATCTGGCGATACTAATTTACTTAAAAAATCAGTGGTTACCAGCGGTGTATTAACGCTGATACTGCTACCGATTTGGGCATCCAACAATTCCGCATTTTCGCTCTATTCTAGCGAACAATGGATGCACAACATTGCCCTGCTCACTTTTGTCGTTTTAGGTTGTGTTTTGCTCGCCTTCATCTTCTTGCGCGATACCCAAAAGTCCACATCAGCCAGATTTCGTCACGTCATAGGGCTCAGTTTTGTGTCTGCTGCCGCACTGGCAAGTGCATGGCTGATTCGCTGGTTTACCATCATGGAAGTGCAAACCATCGCCAAGTTCGATGCAGGGCTGTATCCATACCAACTCACTATGGATGGAAATGGCTGGATAGGCATTATCGGCATGCTCGGATTATGGCTTGCACTGGCACTGCTCGGTTCGGAGCTGGTTCAGCCAAAACAAAAGATCGAAGTAAAAGCCTCATCACTCACCTTAACTGAACGCTAATCAAAGAGGATTTCATCATGGATAACAAACGCCGTCAGTTTTTGAAATCAGGCATTGCAGTGGGTGGGCTTGGCGCATTCGCTGCGGGTTACGCCACCACCACCAAACACATGGTCGAGGGTGCGCTCGAAGGCACTGCGGGAGAAAAAACGCGTGATATTCACCACGGTAACTCGCTTGAACCAGAGTACACGGTCAACAGCAAAGGCAACCTAATCCCTAATCCAAATCAGCGCGTTGCGCCATCGATGTGTTTTGGTTGTTGGTCACTGTGCGGATTGCGTGTACGCATTGATAACCGCAGCGACGAGATTTTGCGCATTACTGGCAACCCATATCACCCACTCTCTCATCAGCAACACATGCCGTTCGAAACGCCAGTCAAAGATGCTTATTTAAGTTTGGCAGGAGAAGCGGGCCTTGACGGTCGTTCAACAGCATGCGCACGTGGCAATGGGATGCTAGAAATTCGCAACAGCCCGTACCGCATTACTCAGCCACTGAAACGAGTTGGAAAACGCGGCGAAGGAAAATGGATTCCGATCAGCTACGAGCAATTGATAGAAGAAGTCGTAGAAGGTGGTGATTTATTTGGTGAAGGCCATGTTGATGGCTTACGCGACATTCGCGATTTAACAACGCCCGTTGATCCTGAAAACCCAGAATATGGACCGAAAGCCAACCAACTGTTAATGACCAACGCCGGTAACGAAGGCCGAGACGACATATTCAAACGCTTCGCGTTCAACAGCTATGGTACGCGTAACTTTGGGCATCATGGCTCTTACTGCGGCTACGCATTTCGTGCTGGCAGCGGCGCATTCATGAACGATTTAGATAAGAACGCGCACTTGAAGCCAGACTTTGATAACGCTGAATACATCATCTTCATCGGAATGTCACCAGCTCAAGCGGGTAACCCTTTTAAGCGTCAGGCGCGCCAACTCGCCAATGCGCGAACAGAAGGCAGCTTGGAATACACCATCATCACACCAAGTTTGCCGGCGGGTTCATCGAGCTTGGCAGCAGGTGACAATAACCGCTGGATACCAATCAAACCGGGCACCGACTCTGCCCTCGTGCTTGGCATGATCCAATGGATCATCGAAAACCAACGCTACAACAAAACCTTCTTGGCGCAGCCGGGGGCAAACGCGATGAAACGAGCAGGCACCGCGCACTGGTGTAATGCTACACATCTAGTGATAAGCGATGAGCAGCACCCGAGAAACGGCACGTTTTTACGCGCATCGGATATGAATCTGCCATTCGAGGGCGAAGCGTTGTCTGATTCCGACCCGTACGTCATCGTGGATGATCAAAGCGGCGAATTTGGTGTGCATACCCAGACAGGAGAGGCGGCACTGTTTGTCGATAAAACGGTTTCGCTTGCATCAGGCGAAGTGCGCGTAAAATCGTCTCTACAAAGGCTCAAAGAAGAGGCGTTCAAATACAGTCTTGCGTTCTACAGCCAACAATGTGAAATCCCTGTCGAACAAATTGTTGAACTAGCAAAGCGCTTTACCAGTCACGGAACAAAAGCGGTGGTCGATACCCACGGTGGCAACATGCACACCAATGGGTTCTATAACTCGTTTACCATCATGATGCTCAATGCGTTGATTGGTAATATCAACATGAAAGGCGGCGCGATGGCGAAAGCGGGTGGCTACCCAACTTCCGCTGCGGGTCCTCGTTACGACTTCATCAAATTTGCTGACAAAGTCGGCCCGAAAGGCGTCTTTTTGTCGCGCAGTAAATTCCCATACCACAAAACCAGCGAATACAAACGTCGCGTTGAGGCAGGAAAATCCCCTTATCCAACTCGCGCCCCTTGGTATCCGTTTGCCGCGCCACTGCTGACAGAACACCTATCTGCGGCTATTGATGGTTATCCATATCGCGTTAAAGCGTGGATCAACCACATGGCGAACCCGATGTATGGTGTACCCGGTTTGAAAACACTGCTGGAAGACAAGCTTAAAGATCCAAAGCAGATCGGTTTGATTGTGTCTGTTGATGCATTCATTAACGAAACCACCGCGTTGTCGGATTACATTGTGCCGGACACCGTTACTTACGAAAGCTGGGGCATGGCAACGCCTTGGCACGACGTTCCGGTGAAAACCGTCACCGCTCGTTGGCCGATAGTGGAAGCGAGAACAGAGAAAACCGCCGACGGTCGCTCGATTTGTTTAGAGAACTTCCTGATTGATGTTGCTAAGAAAATGCAGCTGGGCGGTTTTGGTGACAATGCAATTCAAGATGCACAAGGCAACTGGCACGCTCTCCATCACGCCGAAGATTTCTATTTGCGAGCTGCGGCAAACTTGGCTTATGTGAAAGGCGGCGTGCCTGAAGTTTCGGCAGAAGACATTGCATGGTCAGGCTTAGAGCGTTTAATGCCAGCGATGCAAAGAACGCTAACAGCGGATGAGATGAAACGAGTGGCGTTTATTTTTGCTCGCGGCGGACGCTTTGAAAATGCAACCGAAGCGTATCAAGGTGAGCAAATGAAGCACAAATGGACACGACCTGTCGCGATATGGAATGAACGTGTCGGCAGCGCAAGAAACACCATGACCGGTGATTTCTACACGGGTTGCCCAACATGGCATCCACAAAAACTGGCCGATGGCACACCAATGGAAGACCAGTTCCCAAGCTCAGAATGGCCTTTCAGCCTGACGAACTTTAAATCCAACATTCACAGTGCGGTATCCAATCTATCGCCAAGGTTGAACTCGATTAAAGGCGTAAACCCAGTGTACATCCATCCAATCGATGCCGAGCGCGCAGGCATTAAAACGGGTGATGAGTTTGTTATCGAGACACCATCTGCAAGCACCAAAGCACTTGCGATGATAGTCAGCGGGATTCGCCCTGGCACACTCGGATTTGAACATGGGTTTGGTCATACCGAGCTAGGACAACGCTCGCACTGGATCGGCGATAAACAGCAACCAGTAAAAACTCGCAGCCAAGATGGCGTCAACATTAACGACATCGGATTAATTGACCCAACCCGAGAAGGGAAAGGCGTGTTGTTAGATTGGGTGGTAGGAGCCGCGGCTCGTCAATCATTACCAGCCAAAATCCGCAAAGCGTAACGCCGCACGTTAAGACGTCTCTACCACTTAGAGCTGCCGATTTGTGCAGCTCTTCACCACTTTGTTTTTATCGCTTATAGAACAACCAATAAAAACAAATACGGCCATTTACACTTATTAAATATGTGGAAATCCACAATACCTTTCATTATTGACAAGGCCGACAATATCGTCCAAGTGACTACCAAGTAGCACTTAGACATATTAATAAAAATTAAAGTGAGTCAGCATGTCAAAAATTCTTCCAGTGGTGGTGGCCTGTTTGTTAGCAACCACTATGGGCGCAAGCGCCTCTTCTATTCCGGAAAAAGCCAGCGTATGTAGCGGTTGTCACGGCCAAGATGGCATGGGACAGCCAAATATCGCGCCGATGATCGCTGGCTTAAACGCGAACTATCTCAACACTCAAATCGAACTATTCCTTAGTGGCGAACGCCAAAATGTGGTCATGCAAGGCATGGCGAAGGAACTCAACGATCCCGCAGACCGTAAGGAAGTTATGGAGTACTTTGCTAACCTCCCGAGCTACGAGTTCACGAATCCAGAACAACGCGGCGACCAAGCTGATATTCGTAACCCGTATCGTAAATTAATTTTCCAAGGCGATTGGGATAGAAATATTCCAGCTTGCGCAACTTGTCATGGAGCCAGCGGTATGGGCGTCGACAAGTTCCCTCGCCTCGCAAGCCAACATGCTGATTACTTAAAAACGCAATTGATGGCATGGAAAAACGGCACTCGCAGTGGCGACCCGCTCAATATGATGGGGACCATCGCAAAAAATCTCACTGACAAAGAGATCGAAAATCTTGCTTACTACTTTGCCTCATTACGTTACTAGGAGCAGTCATGAAACGTTTCTATTCTTTGTTCGCACTGCCTTTCATTTCTACGCTCGTACTAGCTAACGATCCATTACCGGACCGCCAGAAAGAGCTACCTGCGATAGAAAAAGAAAATCACGGTGAATACTTAAAACCGCGTGATCTCAGCACAATCCCAAACACCGCATTTGGTGAGCAAGTAAAACGCGGTTACTCGCTCTTTGTTAACTCACAACAAATGCGCGGAAAATACGTTGGCAACGAACAAAACTGTGTGAACTGCCATATGGAGGCAGGACGAAAAGCAAACGCTGCGCCACTGTGGGCAGCTTACATGGCATACCCGGCATATCGTAAGAAAAACGATCGCGTAAACAGCTATGCTGACCGTATCCAAGGTTGTTTCGAGTATTCCATGAACGGTAAAGCGCCCGCTTACGATTCGACAGAAATTGTTGCCCTTAGTGCTTACGCCTACTGGTTAGCGATGGGCGGCTTGCTTGACAAACATGGTATGACGGATGAACCCATCCCAGAGCTAGACGCAAAAGCGTTGCAAATTGGTGGAAAAGCAAAAGACTTTCCGTTGCCTGAAGCCATCGCACAAGCATTACCAGTTGAAAAGCGAGGTAATCTCTCTGGGCGTGGCTACCCAAAAATCGCCGCCCCTGAGAAAGAACCATCAATAGAGCGAGGCGCATTGGTCTACGAAAAGAACTGTGAAACTTGCCATCGCGCCGACGGTTCAGGCATCAAAGACACCAACGACCATTCATACATTCCACCACTTTGGGGCGAATATGCGTATAACTGGGGCGCAGGTATGCACCGGATTAACACAGCGGCCTATTTTATTTACGAAAACATGCCGCTTGGTAAAAGTGTACAGCTGACAGAGCAAGAAGCTTGGGATGTCGCAGCATACGTCAACAGCCATGAGCGTCCACAAGATCCTCGATTCAAAGGCAATGTCACCGCAAACGCGGAGAAATATCACCAGCACCAAGGCTATTACGGCAAAACGCTCAACGGTACGCAAGTCGGCTCCAATGCCTTTAAGAGCGGAACGGTCAAGTAAAGTACAACTAAGTACCTTAAATAAAATGCTCTTTTTCCCTGCTCTGATTATCTGGGCAGGGTTACTTACCCTTAAAAACAAGTAATTACCCCCCTCCACAGACAAGCAATATCACATTATTTTCGACTTCCAACATACTCATCTTCGCCGTAAAATCTTGTACCAAACGCGACTTCGTTTATGTCTTAGATCTCCCATATCCTCTAATGCCAAAAGTAAGAAACTCGTAAACTCCTGAATCAAAACAAGCGTGCCTAGTGAAAAAAGAGTATTCTTAAAGCAAATGAATCTAAAACCTACCCGATGAGTATTCAACCTAATTCCCGTCAGTTAATTTCATGCGAAGAGTGCGGCCTTGTTGTTCGCATTCCCGATATCGAACAGGGGCAAAAAGCACAATGTCCTCGATGTTCGCATTCGCTGACTAAAGTGAATGCCAAGCCTTACCAAAGCGTGATCGCCATATCATCGGCATGTTTGATCATGTTAGTGCTAAGCATTTCTTTCCCTTTTATGTCGTTCAGCGTGCAAGGGTTGTCGCAAGAAATCACCTTGTTGCACGCTGCCAAAATGCTGGCTGAGTTTCAAAATGTGCTTTTGGGTGTGCTGCTACTCGCAACAGTTATCGTTTTGCCTGCAATCTATGTTGGTCTCATTCTCTTTCTTCACCTTGAAGCATTAAAAGCACGTAAACATACCCCCTCTAGAAAGCAGCAACGAATGGCAAAAGTTTTATGCCGTCTTCTGTTTCGAGTCGAACCCTGGTTAATGGTGGATGTCTTTTTGATTGGCGTGTTGGTCAGCTTAATTAAAATCGCTTCCCTCGCAGACATAGGAATGGGCACTTCATTCTGGGCGTTTTGTGTATATACCGTTCTGGTAGTCAAATGCATATCAATGGTCGACAAAAGCTGGCTCTGGGAGCACTTTATTCCAGCTATCGAGCTATCTAATGTAAAAGAGGGTGATACGCACCATAACCACAACCATATTGGTTGTCATACGTGTCACCAGCTCAACCCTATTGAAGCTAAAAAACACCAACACTGCATTCGTTGTAAAAGCCCTATTCACAAATACAACCCCGCAGACAACTTACAAAAAGCTTGGGCGCTTTTGTTTGCTTCAGTCATTTTCTATATCCCTGCAAACCTCTACCCTATGATGTACACCGTAAGTCTTGGACATGCAGAAGGTTCGACTATCATGGAGGGGGTAATATTGCTTTGGCATTTAGGTTCTTACCCTATTGCGATGGTAATTTTCTTTGCTAGCGTATTTATTCCAATGGCGAAAATGCTGGCACTCGCGTGGCTGTATTACAATGCGCAAAAAGCGCGATATCTTCCGCACGAAGAGAGTATTTCACGCTTAAAGATCTACCGCATAACTGAGTTTATTGGCCGTTGGTCCATGATCGATATCTTCGTCGTCGCGATCTTAGTTGCACTGGTTCAGCTGCAAAACTTAATGGCGATTTATCCAGGTCCTGCTGCGCTCTCTTTCGCGGCAGTGGTCATTTTTACTATGCTTTCTGCAATGATATTTGACTCACGTTTGTTGTGGCAATTGCCACAAAACGAAGTGCAGGAGCCGATTTCTGACAACTTAAACGAGAAAGCCAAATATGAGTGATGAGAACAACGTAACCGCTCAAATAAAACCGCAAAAGCAGATTTCTGCGATATGGATTGTCCCGATCCTTGCGCTAGCCATGGGAGCGTGGATGCTGTTCCAATATATCAACAGTACAGGCCCACAAATTACTCTCCAACTGCCAACCGCAGATGGGATTGAGGTTGGCAAAACCGAAATCCGAGCATTGAATGTAAAAGTCGGACTGATTACTGAAGTCACTCTCAGTGAAAATTACGATCACATCATCGCTAAGGCACAAATGAACAAGGATGCAGAACGCATGCTGCGAGATGACACCATGTTTTGGGTTGTGAAGCCTCGTATTGGCCGTGATGGCGTTTCAGGTTTAGAGACCTTGCTCTCTGGCGCTTATATCCAACTTCAGCCGGGTAAATCTAAGATAGAGAAAGAGCGCTTTACGGTCTTAGATGTTCCCCCAGTCGCCTCTCCTGATGCAGAGGGGTTACGCCTTGTGTTAACACACCGCGAGGCTGGTAAGCTAGGCGTTGGTGACCCCGTCATTTATAAAGGCTTTACGGTTGGTCGTGTAGAGAAAACCAGCTTTGATGTTGACACTCGCAAAGCGTTATACCAACTCTTTATTTTCAAGCCTTATGACAGCTTAGTGCGCACTCGTACCAAGTTCTGGCTGAATTCTGGCGTAGATTTACAGCTCAACGCTGAAGGGTTCGAAGTCAAGTTTGGCTCATTAGAGAGCATGCTAACGGGTGGTGTTACCTTCGATACCGTTCCAGGTCTTGAATCCGGTGAACAGCTCACTGAAAATATGGTCAACTTCCGCTTGTACGATGATATTAAACAACTTCGAGAAGGCATGTACGATGATTATATTGAATTCGTTATGCTTTTTGATGAATCGGTACGAGGACTTAAACGTAAGGCACCTGTCGAATATCGAGGCTTGAGAATTGGTACTGTGATGCGTGTACCAATGCGACTTCCAACCCCAGAAGAGAACTTTTCTGCGAAAAAAATCCCTGTATTGGTACGAATCGAGCTCGGCCGTGTTTATGGCGATTTCCAATCCCAATCTTTACCAATGTTAAAAGATAAATTGAAGAGTGAGTTTGCTAAAGGCCTACGTGGTACTTTAAAAACAGGTAACTTATTAACAGGCGCACTGTATGTTGACGCCGACTTCTATCCAAACGACGAGCCTTACGTACCGAGTAAGTTTGCTGATTTAGATGTTTTCCCAACCATGCGTGGTGGTTTTGCGCAGGTTCAGCGCCAAGTGAACGACTTCCTAAATAAGATTAATAACTTACCAATGGAAGAAACACTAGACTCTCTCAATTCAACGTTAAAAACGTCCGAAAAAACGTTAGCTTCAGCAGAACGCGTGGCGGACAGTATTGATAAACTTTTGAATCAAAAAGAGACGCAAGAGATCCCAACAGATATTCGCCAAAGCTTGCAGCAATTACAAAAAACACTCGATGGTTATGGGCCCAACTCAACCATGTACAGCGAAATGGAAGCCACGCTAAAAGAATTAGAAAGCGTGATGACAGAGTTTAAACCCGTACTTAAACAGCTAAACGAAAAGCCAAACTCTCTTGTGTTTGGAGAAGATGAAATCAGTGACCCAATACCAGTTAAAGGCCAAAACTAATGAAACGAGTATTCTTTCTGTCTATCGCGCTATTTGTCGGTCTAACGGGTTGCAGTAGCGCTCCGCAAACTAAAGGAGCTATGTACCTTCTACCTAAGGTGGAACCAGTGACGCTGAGCTCTTCTGATATCGCTCAGCGCCCAACTTTAGTTGTTCGTCCAGTGACATTGGCGAGTTATTTGAATGATAATGGCATTGTTTATCGAACCTCTGAGACCCAAGTTATTCAGGCAAAGCACAATCAATGGGCGCACAGTATTTCTGAGCAAATCACTCAGAGAGTCGTCTCGGAACTACGCCACAAGCAAAGTCATTACTGGCCGGCTGAAATGAATAATCTGTTGGATCAAAGCGGTGAAGCCAAACTACAGCTTACGTTAAATAAATTTAATGGCAGCTACAAAGGTAATATCGAAATTGAGGGGGAATGGTTACTCATTAATGCCGAAGGTAAGGTAGAAAACAGCGCGCCAATACAAATCTCTCAGCCGCTTCAAGATGAGGGCTATGAAGCGCTCGTCAACGCTTTATCCATAGGCATAGAAAGCCTAACCTCAGACATTGCCAAACAACTCTAAGTCAATGTTAATTACAGGGAAGCAAGTTGCTTCCCTTTTTTATGCAGAGTGTAGCGACTTCTACTAAGCTGAAAGCTGACGAAAAGCCGAAAAGGAAATTGGATGAAACCATGTAACCTGCTATCACTCTCCTCACTCATTCTTGTATTACCTACATCAGTAGCGCTCTCAGCCGAGACACAAGAATCTCGTTGGCGAAATAGCATAGAAGTGTACATGCTAGGACTGAATATCCACGGGGATACCAGTATTGGTCGCTTTTCATCAGAGGTGGATGTCGATCCTAAGTTCATAGTAGACCACCTCGATATTGGGGCGATGTTGCGATTCGAGAGTATTTACCAAAGTAAGTGGGGCTACTACATAGATTATAGTTTCATGAACTTAAGTGGTGATGTTAATAATATCAAGGGCGCTCTGCCTAACGCTCGTTATCGTGCGGACATCGAAATACGGCAAGGTGTTCTAGAAGCAAAGGCATTCCAACGCGAACAATATTCATTTGGTAAACTGGATTATATGTTTGGATTACGTTGGTGGGACAATGACATCACCGGCAAGCTGTATCGTAATGACAACCGGGTACTAGAAGATAGACTGTCATTACAAGAAGATTGGGTCGATTTTTTAGTTGGCTTGCGACTCATTGATGAATTGAGTGAAAACTGGCGATTTCATGCCAGTATCGACGCCGGACTTGGCAACGATACTCACTTCACTTATGCCATTCAAACTGGTGTTCGTTATCGCTTTAACGAATGGTCTGATCTCAACTTAGCTTACAAGTCGACCTGGGTCGATTACAAAAATGAAGAGGTATTTGAATATGATACGGCTTCTCAAGGGCTTTTAGTCGGACTTGGCTTTTACTTTTGATCAGGTGAAACCCTAGCCTATATTCAAGCGTTGTAACGTGTACTAGCTCTAGGTACACGTCTAGTGCCGCGTTACAGATGCTTAAATAAGGCAAATTGATCTTCATCAGACTATAAATTGCTCTTCGGTGTTACTCTCTGTCGCAAAATATAAAACCCCACTCTATGACCTCATATAGGTCTTGTTGATAAGGTTCCCGAGTAGCAATGTCGATTAACATTTCCGATTTAACCACCGCCCTAAATAAGGTGGAGCATATTCATAAAGTGCAGCTTGAAAACGTACATCAGTTCTTCAAAGCAAACGAAGCTTTCTCGTTGCAAACATTCAGCCAGCTGATATCAAGCGACTCGCTTGATGATCGATTTAAAACCATCGATAAAGCTTTCTCTTTGCTTGGTGATGCAAAAACCTACCTTTTAGAAGTGTCTTACCTTATTAAGTAAAAAAGAAAGCCCCGATAAAATTCATTACCGGGGCTATCATTTTCTATCTAAACTAATGACTTACAATTTGTAACGATCATCAATTACCGTTAATTCTGGGAAGGTTTTACCCTCGTCCATCGCTTCCTCTGTCTCTTCTTTTACTTGGTTATCAATCCAGAAATTACCGATATCCATTGGATGAAGCACCCATTCTGTCGCTTTTGTCATGCCGTTTTTAGGAATTTTAACCCAGCGCCAATGAGCAACTCGAGAATAAGGCACCATGTAGCCAGGAACGATGATATTTGCTTTGCTGACATAGTTTTGGATTTGATGCGACAAGTCGTAACGCTTCTCCTGATCAAACTCAGAGTCATACGCTTCAATTAACTTGTCTAGCTCAGGGCTGCTGTAGTTGGTGTGAGCATTCGTTTGTGGTCGATTTGCATTATCCGAGTGTAGGTATTCCCAATACGCAGGGATCTCACCAGAGCCCATATTCAAAAACGCTAGCTGATGCTTTTTCTCAAGAATGTATTTAAACGCAGATGAGCCATCCACCAAGTTTAACGTGAACTCAAGACCAGCAAGTTTCGCTTGCTCTTTCAGGTATGCAATACGCGGTGTCCAAGAGTTGTATCCGTAGGTGATGGCAAAGCTCAAGCGTTGGCCCTTGTCGTTAACACGAATACCATCTGCGCCCACTTTGTCAAAGCCCGCTTTTTCGAAGTGTTTAACCGCCGCATCAGCATCAAACTTTGGCGGTGTATTGTTAGGATCATCGTATTCGCCATGACCAAAGCCGAGTCCATGCGGTTTACGTGAATAATCTCCACGCATGATGTTTTCAATCATGCCGTCATAGTCAGTGGCTGCCATAACACCTTTACGCACTTCTAGGTTATCCAACATCGGCATCGCTGTGTTCATCCAAAGACCACCAGCTCCTTGCGGTGCTTCGTTAAAGCCCCAGTACTTTTGGATATAGCCTTTTTTGTACACATCACTATTGGTTTTGTCATGCCAAAAGCTTGGTAGCACCATCTCAAAGTAGTCTAAGTTGCCTTTCTCAAAGTGCTTCATGGCAATATCAGGATCGCGAATTACCTTAATGCGAACCTTTTCAACGTTATAACGGTTTTTATAGTAGCGGTTGTTGTATCCCCACCAATCTTCACCGACATGTTTGAATGTTACGCTCTTACCTTTCTTCACTTGATCAATGTAGTAAGGCGCTGCGGTTGGCTCAGATTTAAAGTTAAACTTTCTGACGAAGTTATCAGGCATGCCATCGTTATTTGCGTCCTTTTCTCCTTCAAAGAAGTGTTCAGGACGAGGCTGAAAACCATTACTTGGCATGTTAATCATAACCATAAGTGAGTCATGACTTTGAGCTACAGCAAGATTGACTTTGATCGTGTAGTCATCAATTTTTTCAACACTCACAATACTGTTTGTGAAGAAGTCGTTATACCACGGGTCGATAATGTCTTTTGACGTGTAGTACTTCATCATAAAGACGTAATCATCTGCTGTAATTTTTTCACCATCTGACCACTCGGCCGTTTCGTCGAGTTTAAAGAATACGGTTTTGTTGTCCTCTCCAAATGCCCATGACTTAGCAAGTTGAGGGATCCATTTGCCAGTATTTGGATGACGCTGAGCCAGTTTTGGTGAACCATCCATTAAGTATTGGCGCAAACCTGAGTTCGCATCTGGACCAACACTTCGTAATGTTTGCGGAAAGCTCTGAATGTAAGTGCGATAGGTGCCACCTCGTACCGCTTCTTCAGAGGCAAATAGAGGTTCGTTGTTGTTTGAAATCCATTCGATATCAGCTGGCAATTCTGCCGCACTCAGTTGAAAACTGGCAGCGGTCAGTGTTGCTAGTACTGAAAATGGCAGTTTTTTAGTCATGTTTCTTCCTTGTTGTGTTTGCGCACTAAGGTCGTAACAAGGAAGACAGCGTGTGAAAGCTCACAGAAAGCTGCGATTTAAAATACGCAGATAGGAAATAATAGGAACGTAATATGAAGTGACGTCCTGCCAGCTTCTATATTAATTTCAAAGAGTTTCACTAGGTCATCCTAGACCTTACAACGCAGTGAATGCATCTTCGCCATAGTATTCTTTAGACATTTGTAACGCAAGCCATCAATAACACATGGTTGCATTTTCGAGGCATCACAGTGAGTTATGTTACAAAAGTGTGATCGGCATAGTACCAAGCCCTACTTTACTCAGAATAAACCGCAGAACCTTTATCTCAATTGGCCCCGATATACCAGTTAAAGCGAGTAAATGATCAGACATAGCTGGTTAAAAGGAATGGTTGTTTACCGCGATCAGTATTTTCATTCGATGTAAAAAGTGAGGCATCTTAGCCTCACTTTTCTCCATACAATCGAGACAGTGCTTACATGTTAGATAAGCTCTCATTGATCGACTTCAGCACTTCTGCAGGATTTGACGCTTGAGTGATAGGGCGACCAATCACAAGATAATCTGAACCTGATTGGATAGCGTCTACTGGCGTCATGATACGGCGTTGGTCACCTTGTTCTGAGCCAGCAGGTCGAATACCAGGGGTCACTAACTTAAATTCTTGGCCTAGTTCGCTCTTCAGTAATGAGGACTCTTGCGCTGAACATACCACACCATCTAAGCCTGCGTTTTTGGTCAAGGTTGCTAGACGAATCACTTGCTCCTGAGGCGCAACATTCAAACCAATACCAGCTAAATCACTTTGTTCCATACTGGTTAGTACCGTTACACCGATAAGAAGTGGACGATCTTTACCATATGGCTCAAGAATTTCACGTGATGCCGTCATCATACGCTCACCACCGCTCGCGTGTACGTTCACCATCCATACACCCATTTCAGCCGCAGCGCGAACTGCTTTCGAACAGGTGTTTGGAATATCGTGAAATTTTAAATCTAGGAATACCGAGAAACCACGTTTATGGAGTTCACGTACAAAATCAGGACCAAATAGCGTAAACATCTCCTTGCCAACTTTTAGTCGGCATGACGCAGGATCAATTCTATCTACAAACGCAAGTGCATCTGCTTGGTTATCATAATCCAGTGCGACAATAACTTTTTGGTCGATCATTTCATCTCCTAACTGTTTTGGTTCTTATTAAATAAAAAGTTAAAAAAATGCAGCGGACAGAAACTCTGCCAGCTGCATTAAGAATTATTCACCATCCAATCCGCGGATTGGCTTGATCGTCCCCCATCCTTTACAGGACGGACAATGCCAATAAAGGGAATGGGTAGAAAATCCACACTTCCGGCATCGGTAATGTGGTTTCACTTTTAACTGTTCACCCACCATCGCTTGTAGTGTTGATAGGCTGTCTTTCGCTCGACCATCTTCTGCTTCTGCAATGTGGTAGTCAATTAAACGGTAGAAGCCCTTCATGGTTGGGTTTTTCAGCAATTGTTTCGTCAGTAACTCTTGAGCAGCCCCAACGTTCTCGTGATGAGCAACTAATTGAGCCAACATCAACTCGGCTGATACGCCTGCTTTCTTATCAATACAAGCTCTCAGAAACTCGACAAGTTCATCTTCCTGACCCAGATGATGATAGCATTCTGCAATAGTTGGCAAGACATCACTGATAAAGTCTTTATCTTGCTCAAGTACCCCCGTCAGATATTTGATGGTGTGCTTATAGTCTTCAGACTCTAGGTAAATTCGTCCCAAAGCAATACTTGCTCGAACACACTTCGGGTCTTCCGCTAACGCTTTTTTAAAATGCTGTATTGCCTTATTAGTATTCCCATCAGCTTGGTCGAGCATGGCTATTTCACACCAAAAATGGGCAATATTTGCACGCATCCTTGAGCGTTTATTACCTAACTTAGCCAATTGGTTCGCGTAATAAATCGCCTTTTCCCATTCTCGTGTTTGCTGATAAATGGTCACTAATTGTTGAAGAGCCGCCTCTTTGTAATCTGGCTCTTCGACTAACTGTTCGAAGATTTTCTCTGCACGATCAAGAAAACCAGAGACCATGTAGTCTTTCGCTAACTGTTGAAGGGCGAGGTTCTTTTGGTCCAGTGTTAAGCCTGAACGAGAAATAAGATTTTGGTGAATTCTGATTGCGCGGTCGACTTCACCACGAGACCGGAACAGGTTACCCAACGCAAGGTGAGTATCAATGGTCTCGTTATCAACTTGGAGCAATTCAATAAAGTGATCGACAGCCTTATCTGATTGGTCAGAGAGCAGCAGATTAAGACCCGTCATATACTGACGAGAGATTTGATGAGATTGCTTCTGCTTGTCTTGCTGAGCGCTGCGATGCCCCATATACCAGCCATACGCAGCAGCTATAGG
>NZ_JAWOTB010000025.1:0-36388 GCF_033338655.1 Vibrio sp. Vb1729
ATTTGATGAGATTGCTTCTGCTTGTCTTGCTGAGCGCTGCGATGCCCCATATACCAGCCATACGCAGCAGCTATAGGCAACAACAAGAAGAGTAGTTCAAGCATTAAAGTTAAGCCTTATCCTTATGCCTGTTTTTCAATGGCTGGCTTATCAGCAGCGTTGTTTGATTCAGTTGGTTCGTACTTTTTCAGTTTTTTCTTTAAACGACGGACCTGTAGCTGAGTTTTCAGTTGGATGCTACCAAAGATAACCCACGCTAAAGCAAAGCCAACCACAAATACTACACCTAATAGCGTAGATAAGTGGAACTCTCCTTTTGCTAGAAGATAGTTAAAAGTCACGAGCTCTTGGTTTTGGGAACCTAACGCCAATGCAATTAAAAAGAGAGCTAAAACAGCAACGATTTTTATAATTTTCATGTTACATCACCCTTCTAGGAGTAAGTCGGTAAGATTATGCAGGAAAATGCTTCTTCAGACTACGTATATTAGCAATAATCTATACCCAAGTAACCTCAAGATGCTTAGTTTGTAGACATGCTTAGAAGTTAAAGTTATTTGGGTATAGAAAGCAGCAAGGAAAACGGCTGAATCCACAATTAGATTAGTAAACGATCTTGGATGTATGACTAACTTGGATACATTACAAAAAAGCGGCATACACAAACGTATGCCGCTTTTTTCAAACTAATAAGAGTGCATTAACCAATATTTACACGCTCACGAAGTTCTTTACCAGGTTTGAAATGTGGAACGTATTTACCTTCCAATTCCACTTTATCGCCCGTTTTAGGGTTACGACCTACGCGAGGCTCGCGGTAATGAAGAGAAAAACTACCAAAGCCACGGATCTCGATACGGTCACCGCTCTCTAGTGTAGAGGCCATGTGCTCTAAAATATCTTTTACAGCATCCTCTACCTCTTTCGCTGATAAGTGTGTTTGCTCAGCGCAGAGTCTTTCAATCAGTTCAGACTTAGTCATAGTTGCCCTCTTTGAGTATCTTTATCACTTATTATAGTAAGTAATACTAATTCCAACAAACACTTGCTGACAATTCTAGACAAATTTTATGCAAAATGCGCAATGAAGAAATGCCTTTTATTAAGATAGTTTACTGTCATTAGTATTACTACTTAAATATGACCAAATATAAAAAAGGAGCCTTGCGGCTCCTTTTTTGCTTAAGCGAGTATATTATTCGCCTTTAGCAGCTTTGAAAGCGTCAGCCATTGCGTTACCGAATGCATTGTCATCTTGCTTGTTGATAGATGCCATTGCTTCTTGCTCGTCAGCTTCGTCTTTAGCTTTGATAGATAGGTTGATTACGCGGTTCTTACGGTCTACACCTGTGAACTTCGCTTCAACAACATCACCAGCGCTTAGGATTAGAGAAGCATCTTCTACGCGATCGCGTGATACTTCAGAAGCACGGATGTAACCTTCAACGCCTTCTGCGATTTCAACAGTAGCGCCTTTAGCGTCAACAGCAGTTACAGTAGCGTTAACTAGAACACCTTTCTTGTTGTCAGCAACGTAAGCATTGAATGGGTCATTTTCCATTTGCTTGATGCCTAGAGAGATGCGCTCACGCTCAGCGTCTACTGCTAGAACAACTGCAGAGATCTCGTCGCCTTTCTTGTACTCACGTACAGCTTCTTCGCCAGCAACATTCCAAGAAATGTCAGATAGGTGAACTAGACCATCGATGCCGCCTTCTAGACCGATGAAGATACCGAAGTCAGTGATAGACTTGATCTTACCAGTAACTTTGTCGCCTTTAGCTTGTGCTTCAGCGAATGACTGCCATGGGTTAGCTTTACACTGTTTCAGACCTAGAGAGATACGACGACGTTCTTCGTCGATTTCAAGAACCATAACCTCAACTTCGTCGCCAACATTAACAACTTTAGAAGGGTGGATGTTCTTGTTAGTCCAATCCATTTCTGAAACGTGAACTAGACCTTCAACGCCTTCTTCGATTTCAACGAAGCAGCCGTAGTCAGTTAGGTTAGTTACGCGACCAGTTAGTTTGTGACCTTCTGGGTAACGCTTAGCGATTGCTACCCATGGATCTTCGCCTAGTTGCTTAAGACCTAGTGATACGCGAGTACGCTCACGGTCGAACTTAAGAACTTTAACTTGGATCTCGTCACCAACGTTAACGATTTCAGATGGGTGCTTAACGCGCTTCCAAGCCATATCAGTGATATGTAGAAGACCGTCAACGCCACCTAGGTCAACGAACGCACCGTAGTCAGTAAGGTTCTTAACGATACCTTTAACTTCAGAACCTTCTTGTAGAGTTTCTAGAAGCTCGTCACGCTCAACGCTGTTCTCTGATTCGATAACTGCACGACGTGAAACAACTACGTTGTTACGTTTTTGGTCAAGTTTGATAACTTTGAACTCTAGCTCTTTGTTTTCTAGGTGAGCAGTGTCGCGGATTGGACGTACGTCTACTAGAGAGCCAGGAAGGAAAGCACGGATACCGTTTAGTTCAACAGTGAAACCGCCTTTAACTTTACCGTTGATGATACCAACAACAGTTTCAGCTTCTTCGTAAGCTTTCTCAAGTACGATCCAAGCTTCGTGACGCTTAGCTTTCTCACGAGAAAGTTGAGTTTCACCGAAACCATCTTCAACAGCGTCTAGAGCTACGTCTACTTCAGCGCCAACTTCAACTTCAAGTTCGCCAGCAGCGTTCTTGAACTGTTCAGCAGGGATAGCAGATTCAGACTTAAGACCAGCGTCAACAAGAACGAAACCGTTCTCGATAGCTACTACAGTACCTTTAACGATGCTGCCTTGTTGGAATTCTGTTTCGTTTAGAAACTCTTCAAAGAGTTGAGCAAAAGATTCAGTCATTTAATTAATCTTCAATAAATTAAACTTCCACGGGTATCCTACCGCATGGGGTTATTAAATTCGCCAGTCATCATCCTTGCGACCAACGCTCTTAGCCTAGTCGAGTATTATTACTCAGCTAGCTTCGATTCGATATATTGTAGTGCCTTTTCTACTACTTCGTCGATAGTCATCGACGTAGAATCTAGCACAAGCGCATCCTCAGCAGGGCGTAATGGCGCCACTGGGCGGTTACGATCTCGGTCGTCACGCTCTTGGATCTCGCTTAAAAGGTCAGCAAATCTAACATCTAACCCTTTCTCTTGCAACTGTTTAAGGCGTCGATTTGCACGCTCTTCAGCACTCGCATCAAGGAAGATTTTTGCTTGCGCACTCGGGAATACAATTGTGCCCATATCACGACCATCAGCAACCAGACCCGGAGCGGTCTCAAATGCACGCTGACGACGTAGTAATGCTTCACGAACACGTGGCAAAGCCGCAACTTTAGATGCTGCCATACCCGTTTCTTCTTTACGAAGCTCCCCTGACACATCTTCGCCTTCTAGAATGACCTTAACTAAGTCACCTTCCGCGATAAATTGAACGTCTAGGTGTGTTGCTAGTGGGACAAGAGCATCTTCTGACTCGGTGTCGACACCGTGGTGAATCGCAGCGAGTGCAAGTACACGATAAATTGCGCCAGAATCTAAGAGTTGGAAACCCAACTTTTTCGCCAGCAACATACATAAAGTGCCTTTACCTGCACCACTAGGTCCATCTACGGTTACAACCGGAGTTTGAGAGGACATGTTCTTCTCCACCAATAGTTTCTTTTCAGCAATTTGCTCGGTTTTCGAGGCGCACATTATACGGGTAATCAGTCTTTGGAGCGAGGAAAAATGTCGTGTAAAGCATTACACCTAATGCGTAATTGGATTCATCAATAAACATAAAGTTCAACAAAAACGGCGAGAGCTTCCGCCCTCGCCGTTTTAAATGTCATGAACTTAAGCTCGATTAAACAATCGGCTTTTGACCACGCTCAGCTAACTTTAAAATCACACTATCAGCGACTTTACCCGCCACACCTGCTAGCTTGTCGGCCAGTTTTTTCTTTTGTACATAATGCACAGAAAGTACAGTTTTATCTTTGCATGCCGCAACAACGATATCATCAGATGTACTAATGTCATCCACCAAACCAAGCTCTTTCGCTTGTGTGCCGAACCAGTGCTCACCAGTGGCTACTTTGTCTAGGTCCAAACTAGGACGACGCTCACGGATGAAGTCTTTAAACAAGACATGTGTTTCTTCAAGTTCTTGCTTAAACTTATCGCGCGCTTTATCGGTATTCTCACCGAACATCGTTAGCGTGCGTTTATATTCACCCGCTGTTAGTTGTTCGTACTCAATGTCATGTTTCTTCAACAGTTTGTTGAAGTTAGGAATCTGTGCGATAACGCCAATAGAACCCACAATTGCAAATGGTGCAGAAACAATTTTATCTGCTACACATGCCATCATGTAACCGCCACTTGCCGCAACTTTGTCAACAGAGATGGTCAGAGGAAGACCCGCAGCTTTGATTCGGTCCAGTTGAGAAGAGGCAAGGCCGTAACCATGAACCATACCACCGCCAGACTCTAAGCGAAGTAACACTTCATCACCTTCACGTGCGACAGCCAAAATAGCGGTGATTTCTTCACGTAGAGACGCGACTTCTTTTGCGTCTATGCTACCGTTGAAATCAAGAACAAATAGGTGTGGTTCACGCTTGCTATCTAATGAACCGTCTTTGCTCGCTTGTTTGATTTCTTTCTCGCGAGATTTGTTCTTCTCTTTTTCTTCTTTCTTGACGGCTTTATCTCGAGCCTTGATGAAAGCATCGTCATGCAAATGATGCTCTAACTGCTCAACAGATTGTTTGTGTTGCTCTGAAAGGTTGGTAATCTCTAACTCCCCTTTCGCCGCACCCGATTTGCCACCAGCCGATTTTGCAATAATGAGCAGAACAATTATCGCAGCAACCACCGTGATAATTTTGGCCAGAAACAGACCATAATCTAATAAAAATTCCAACGAGAGCTCCTTTATCTCATTTCAGATGACGTTAGTATGTTACGCAGAAACATCAGCGAGAAGGCAGCGCGGTTTGTAACCACTTGTTCTGATTGATAGCATACCTAACGAAAGTTCTGGAATTGGTATAACACATGAATTGGTGTATTGTAACCATCTTGTCACGATTACCAAGATTTTCCATTGAGAAACAGGCGTTTTTTAGCGTCAATTAACTATCATGGACCCTCTTACAATAATAAGGATTTATCGCCGTGAACTACTCCGTTTCAGCTGATGCTCTAAAAGGTAAAGTCATTCTTGTTACTGGCGCTGGTAATGGCATCGGCCGTCAAGCCGCGCTTTCTTATGCCGAGCACGGTGCAACTGTTATTCTCTTGGGTAGAAATGTGCAAAACCTTGAATCTATCTATGATGAGATTGAAGCTGCTGGCTATCCACAAGCTGCTATCATTCCATTGGATCTCAAGGGTGCAACTCAGCAGAATTACATTGATATGGCAGAGACAATCGAAGGACAGTTTGGTCGCTTGGATGGTCTATTACACAACGCAGGTGTCTTGAGTTCGCTGTGTCCATTTGATCAAATCAAAGAGGAAGACTTCGACGATATCATGCAGATCAACGTGAAAGCCGAAGTGCTAATGACTCAAGCATTACTGCCTGTGATGCGTAAATCAGAAGCTGGGCGTATTATCTTTACCTCTTCAACCGTCGGCCACTCTGGCCGCGCATTCTGGGGGCCATACGCTATCTCTAAATTTGCCGTAGAAGGCATGATGCAAGTTTTAGCTGACGAGCTGAGTGATACACCGATCCGCGTTAACGCAATTAACCCTGGTGCCACTCGTACTCGCATGCGTGAAAAAGCATATCCGGGTGAAGATGCGAATACTCTCAAAACGCCACTGGATATCATGCCGCTATATTTGCACTTAATGGATCCTGCGGTTACCGATGTGAACGGTCAGTGCATCGACGCTCAACCGAAGCGTAAATAACTCATTCAGGTTACCTCACATAATCGATTGAAAAGGCAGCAAACGCTGCCTTTTTTCATTTCTCTCTTCATAAAAATCTTGCGACTTTCTCCCACAGAAATATACTGTATGTATATACAGGTATTTATTATGCAAGATATTATTCAGAACTTAAAAAGCCAACACCTTGTTTGGCAAGCAAATTTAACGAAAGCAGATCCTCAGCAGTTGCAGACTAGTTCCGGTTTTTCTGAATTAGATGATTTGCTCGGCGGAGGCTTTCCACCTCATGGCGTAGTGGAGATGGAATCTATTGGTAGTATTGGTGAATTGCGTTTGCTCGCTCCTTATTTAAAAGCCACCCAGACCAATGGTGTGACCGCATTTATTCAACCTCCCGCGTTAGTGAATTCTCTGTTCTTACACTACATCGGTTTGGATATAAACCAAGTGTGGGTCGTTAATCCAGCTCATCCCAAAGATGCTCTTTGGGCTGCAGAGCAATGTCTGAAAAGTGGGGTATGCAGTAATGTTTTGTTATGGCAAGAAGAGCTTGAAATACATCAAGTGAAACGCTTACAGGTAGCGAGTGAACAAGGTACTTGCCCTCTCTTTATGCTTAAAACAGATACTATCAACCGCTTGTCTTTGCCTGTGTCACTCAGTTTAAAACTGAAAGGCGACGAGCAAGGGATTCATGTTGAAGTGCTGAAAAGGAAAGGAGGCTGGAATAGAGGTAGCGTTAGTATCGGATTCCAACACCATTACCCGCAACTGGTGAAACCATCATCTGAAACTGTGCACTCGACTGTGGTCAATTTCCCACTGGCGAACCAAGGTTAGTGATATGGCTCTGTGGATTTACTTGCACTTCCCTCGCCTGCAGCTAGACGCACTCTTTGGTGATAACCAAAAACAACCCGTGGTGATTGTCGAAAGCCAACGTTGCCAGATTATTCAATACAACGAGATTGCCGAACAACAAGGCATTAAGCCAGGTATGGGCCTAGGCAGTGCTGCGTCCTTGTGTCGAGATTTACAAGTGCATCCTTATCATCCGCACACCGAATGGAGCAAGTTACAAGAAATTGCTCAATGGCTGTATTTGATCACATCTGACGTTGTGTTGATGCCAAACCAAGGTATTTTGCTGCGTGCTACTCCAATGCTCGCTCTGTATGAAGGGTTTGAAAACTATTGGAACAAAGTCAGAGCTCACTTATCGGAGCTGAAACTGAGTTTTCAATTCGGATGTGGTTTTTCGCCTTTTGCTGCCAAATTGATGGCATTATCAGGAGCGAACGTCATCAGCGAAGACAAATCTGCCATACAAAAAGCCTTATCACCAATACCGTTAACACTGACAGATTTATCAAACGCTACCGTAGAGAAGTTACAACGTGTAGGTGTCACCACATTGCAAAACCTGCTTGAACTGCCATTGCAAGACATCGCACGACGCTTTGATATCGATTTGGTGAACTACGTTGGTCGACTGACTGGGCAGTTTAAACACCCTGTCGACTTTTATCACCCTACCGAATCCTTCCAAGTTTATTTAGAGCTGTTGTTTGAGATCGAAAACGTTCAGTGGATTGAAAAGCCGTTGGCCAAATTGCTTCGTCAACTCGAAATCTTTCTTAAATTAAGAGATAAGGTCGCTTTTGAACTGTGTTTAACACTCCACCAGCGTGAGAAACAAGAGCAACACCTTCAACTCACTTCTGCGCAAGGTGATTACCTATGTCAGCGTTGGCAACAGTTAGCGAGTTTGAGCTTAGAGTCACTCTCGCTTAATGGCCCAGTCACAGGGCTAACGTTAAAAGTCATCCGTCAAGGTGAGCCTCTTAGTGCATCACGCGATCTCTTTGCTGGGCAGAAAGGAAACATGAATGCTTTAGAGTTGCTTTCTTTACTGCAAGCTAAATTGGGAAAAAGTGCCGTTTTAAAACCCAATATTGCTTGCGATCCTAGACCAGAAAAGGCCAGTCAGTATCGCCCTGCTGATGCTACGGATGAAAAGGGGCACGCCATACCATCCATACTACGCCCAGCAATGCAATTACCGACTCCCATTGTATTGCAAGAGCAAGTTTCTTTGGTCCACGGACCTGAGCGAATAGTTTCTGGGTGGTGGGATGGTGATGAGATCATGCGTGATTACTACATTGCACACACCAAGCAAGGCCGCTGGTTATGGATATTTCGTGATCAGCACAAGCACTGGTTTCTTCATGGCTATTTTTGTTAAATCGACAGTTATTTTTGTTGGGTCATTATGAGTTACGCGGAACTATTTTGTCAGTCTAACTTCTCTTTTTTGACTGGAGCTTCTCATGCAGAAGAGCTGGTACTCCAAGCTGCTTTCTATCGCTATCAAGCTCTAGCTATAACGGATGAATGTTCAGTCGCGGGCGTTGTCAAAGCCCATGCGACCATCGAACAACATAAACTCGATATCAAACAAATCGTTGGAAGTATGTTTTGGTTAAATGATGAATGCCAAATCGTACTGCTTTGCCCTTGTCGCAAGGCTTATGCCGAGTTGTGTCGTATCATCACAAACGCAAGAAGACGCAGTGAAAAAGGCAACTATCAACTGTTCGAATGGGATTTGATGTCGGTTCGACATTGTTTGGTATTGTGGCTGCCCACACATCAAGAGAGTGATCACTATTGGGGGCGCTGGCTCAATCAACACCACGCTAATCGTTTGTGGGTAGCGATTCAGCGCCATTTGAGTAACAACGATACTGAGTACATTGCGCACTGCGAGCAGTTAGCACATGAATTTCAATTACCTATAACTGCCTGCGGAGGCGTTCTCATGCATGACGTTGAACGCTTGCCATTACAACATGTACTTACTGCTATAAAACATGGGTGTAGCGTCGATAAACTCGGTTTTGACCGTATTTCGAATACTGAGCGAGCGCTTCGTCCTTTTAAAAAGTTGATTCGGATTTACAAACCAGAATGGCTGGAAGAAAGTACTTACATCGCCGATTTATGCGAGTTTAAGCTCTCCGATTTAAAATACGAATATCCTACCGAGCTGATCCCAGATGGTTATACACCCGACTCTTACTTACGTATGTTGGTCGAACGTGGTAAAAAGCTGCGTTTTCCTGAAGGCGTGCCAGCAGAAGTCAATCAAACCATCGAGAATGAACTGGCGCTTATTCAAGAGCTTAAATACCACTACTACTTCCTTACTATTCACGACATCGTAATGTTCGCGAAACAGCAAGGCATTCTTTACCAAGGGCGAGGTTCCGCTGCAAACTCTGTGGTGTGTTATTGCCTGGAAATTACCGCCGTCGATCCTCGACAAATCGCTGTCTTATTCGAACGATTTATCAGTAAAGAACGTAAGGAACCGCCGGATATTGATGTGGACTTTGAACACGAGCGCCGTGAAGAAGTTATCCAGTATATTTACAAAAAATATGGTCGTGAGCGTGCAGCACTTGCTGCAACAGTGATCAGCTATCGCTTTAAAAGTGCCGTGCGTGAAGTCGGTAAAGCACTAGGGATTGAAGAGACGCAATTAGATTTTTTCGTTAAGAACGTTAATCGCCGAGATCGCAGCCAAGGCTGGCAAGCTCAAATTATTGAACTTGGCTTACAACCAGAATCTCTCAAAGGGCAGCAGTTTATCCAATTGGTCAACGAGATCATTGGCTTCCCACGCCATTTATCTCAGCACGTAGGTGGCTTTGTAATTTCATCTGGCCCTTTATATGAGTTGGTACCTGTTGAAAATGCCTCGATGGAAGATCGCACTATCATTCAATGGGATAAAGACGATTTAGAAAGCTTGAAGCTACTAAAAGTCGATGTACTCGCACTCGGCATGTTAAACGCCATCAAAAAGTGCTTTCAACTGGTCGAGAAACATCACCAGCGATCCCTCTCGATTTCCGAGATCACTCGCCGACAAGATGATCCACACGTGTACCGCATGATCCAAAAAGCTGACACGATAGGCGTATTCCAAATAGAATCTCGTGCACAAATGAGCATGCTTCCTCGCCTAAAGCCTGCTTGTTATTACGACTTAGTGATTCAAATTGCAATTGTTCGTCCAGGCCCTATTCAGGGTGATATGGTGCATCCTTTTTTAAAACGACGAGATCACAAAGAGCCTGTCAGTTATCCATCGGAAGAAGTAAAAAGCGTTCTTGAGCGGACTATGGGCGTCCCTATTTTCCAAGAGCAAGTCATCAAGCTAGCCATGGTAGCCGCAGGGTTTAGCGGCGGCGAGGCCGATCAACTTCGTCGAGCGATGGCATCATGGAAAAAGAATGGCGATCTCGCTAAATTCAGACCAAAACTGATCAATGGCATGCAAGAGAGAGGCTATGACTTAGCGTTTGCTGAGCGCATTTTCGATCAGATTTGCGGCTTTGGTGAGTACGGCTTCCCTGAAAGTCATTCAGCGTCTTTCGCAGTGCTGGCATATTGTTCTGCATGGTTAAAATATTATTATCCAGCCGAATTTTACACTGCATTGCTGAACAGCCAACCAATGGGATTTTATAGCCCATCGCAATTAGTACAAGATGCTCGCCGACATGGCATCGAAGTATTGCCGGTGTGCGTCAATCATTCAAAATATCAACATCATCTCGTCTCACGTCCGAATGGCAGGCTCGGCGTGCAACTTGGTTTTCGCTTGGTGAAAGGCTTTAACGCAGAAAGCGCACAAAGGCTTATTGAGCGCAAACCACTTAATGGTTACCGATCGATTCAAGAAGTAAAGCAGATATTAAGAAGCCGAAGTGACATTGAATTATTGGCTTCAGCCAATGCATTTCAGGCCTTGTCAGGGAATCGTTATAACGCTCGCTGGGCAGCAATGGATTCCTTATCTGACCTACCATTGTTTCACAAGGTCGAAGAACCCAATGTTAGCTACCAGACTCAACCTTCTGAATATGAAAATTTAACTGAGGATTACGCAAGCACGGGACTATCTCTTAGCCGCCATCCAATTAAATTATTAGAAAAAACGGGCAAACTCCCTCACTTTACTCGCATGATGCAACTGGCAGAGAAGCCGCATAAGTCACTGGTCACAGTGGTAGGCGTGGTAACAGGAAGACAATCTCCAGGCACCGCCGCTGGCGTGACATTTTTTACGCTAGAAGATGACACGGGCAACATTAATGTGGTCGTTTGGCAAGCGACAGCACGAGCCCAAAAGCAAGCGTATTTAGGCGCTAAAGTATTAATGGTGAAAGGCATTCTTGAAAGAGAGGGAGAAGTCACGCACGTTATTGCTGGCAAATTGATTGATTGCACGCACTACTTGAACAATCTACAAAGTAAATCTCGGGATTTCCATTAGTACAGAGGAATTAAGGAGAGAGATGTTAAAAATCAGAGAGAGGTGCGCTCCCTCTGATTTCACTAGATCTAATCATGCACTTTTAGAAAGCATCTGGCGTAATCGGTCTTGAGCAACTTCAACCAGCAGATCCGGTTGGAATTTAGATATAAAGCGATCACAGCCTACTTTTTGTACCATGGCTTCATTAAAACTACCGCTCAGAGAAGTGTTCAATGTGATAAACAACTTAGACATACGTGGATCTTGGCGCACTTCATGGGTCAGTTTATAACCGTCCATTTCAGGCATTTCAGCATCCGTAATCATCATCAACAGCTCTTTTTCTACATCTTTACCTTCATCACACCAACGTTTTAAAACCGTTAACGCTTCTAGCCCGTCACGACACTCGATGATATTCATACCCAATTGAGAAAGCGTATCGCGAACTTGATTACGAGCTGTAGAGGAATCATCCACAATCAGAACATTACGCCCGACCATTGCTTGGGCCAGTTCTTGATCGAGAATGTCCTCCGAAATAGTCACGTCGTAATGCACGATCTCTGCTAAAACTTTTTCAACGTCAATAATTTCGACAATTTGAGAGGCATCCCCCTCTTTGATTTGCGTGATAGCCGTGAGGTAATTCGAGCGACCAGACGTGGGAGGAGGCGGCTGAATTTCAGTCCATGCCGTATTAATAATGTTTTTAACCGGACCGACTAAGAAGCCCTGCACCGTGCGGTTGTACTCTGTCACGATCAAATTTTCTTCTTCCGCTTCACCACGTAAAGCAGGAAAACCAATTGCGCCTCGTAAATCAATCACTGGTACCGCTTCACCTCGTAGAGAAGCAACCCCACGAATATTGTAGTGCGATCCAGGGAGCTTGGTTAACGGTGGAAGCTTGATGACCTCTTTCACTTTGAACACATTAATCGCAAATAATTGGCGACTATTTAAAGTGAACAGCAGAAGCTCTAGTCGATTTTCACCAACCAAGTTTGTACGCTGGTCAACCGTATTTAACACTCCGGACATACTACTACCTAAATTATGGATAATTCTTATTTTACTCGAAATCAGTACAGACACAGCAAGGTTATATAACCAAATAACCTTAAAATATTTGGCTTTTCGAGCACAGCTTTAAAGTACAACAGTTTTAGCGTATTACTTCTCTTTGCATCAGACGCAAAGTCACGCAGCACATTGAAAGCCATTTTGTTTATTTACTTGAGCTTTTTAGGAAATTACATGAATGGCGCAGATATAGCAATGCAACATAACTCAAATTCCCTTTCTAGTAATAGGCGATCAAAAAGGGTGAGCCGTTAAGTCTCACCCTAAATCACCTACAAATGCAGTCTCAACAGCCAGGCACATCATCATGTTAAAAAGTACTTAACCTTCCACAACCTTCATCAATAGTTGACCATCGTACAACGCTTGCTTAATCAACGCGGCACCAGGCATTGTGGCTTGCTTATAGAAACGAGACTCCACCAGCTCAAGATCTTGGTGATAAACAGGTAAACTCTGCTCTTCGATACAGCGACGAACCGCAGGATAAAGCACATCTTTTGCTTGGTTAATCACACCACCGATCAAGATTTTCTCAGGGTTAAATAAGTTGATCACAATAGCAATTGCAGAGCCTAAGTAGCGTCCAAGTTTTTCAATCACATCGACGGCCAAAGGATCACCGTTTGCAGCGGCTTCACAAATGCTCTCAATACTCATTTCTTCTTGTTTAGCAAGAATAGAGTCTTCGCCATCAGCGATTCGTCTTACGACTTCTTCACGAATTGCTTGAGAACTGGCAACGGTTTCCAAACAGCCAATATTGCCGCAATGACAACGTTTTCCATTTGGGTCAATTTGAATATGCCCGAGTTCACCAATGTTACCGTGACGGCCTTGCAAAACGCGCCCATCCAGAATGATGCCCGCACCTAAACCGTGGTGGATAGAGATAAGAACGGAGTTGTCATTATCTTGAGAATGACCAAAAAGCTTTTCTGCTAATGCCCAAGCTCGCGTGTCATTGGCAATGAAAACTGGCAAGCCTGTTGCTTTGTATATCTCTGGTCCAAGAGCAAGATTTTCGACATTGTAATGAGGCATCTGCAAAACGACACCTTGCTCTGAGTTCACGAGACCAGGCAGCGTAAGGGCAATACTGGTAACCCGATCAAGTTGATCCGCGTAAGTCTGAAAGAATTCATCAATTTCGTAAAGCAGGCGCTCAAGCACATCGTCTTGATCAAGCTCGTGTATCTCGATTTTAGTATCGATCAGTACATCACCGCCTAACTCATGCAAAGCAATGGTTAAATAACCTCGCCCCAAACGCATTGACAAAAATTGCCAGCCTTCATTATTGACCTGCAAACCGACAGCAGGTCGACCACGACTCGTCGCTTCTTGTACTGTCGTTTCATGAATCAAGTGCGCTTCAATTAATTCTCGAGTGATTTTGGTGATACTAGCAGGAGCAAGCTCACTCTGCTTGGACAAATCAATTCGAGAAATAGGACCTTTTAGGTCAATTAGTTTATATACACGACCAGCATTGACCTGTTTGATATGATCAATATGGCCCGGTTGAGCCATGTACATCTTGCACTCCGAAATTCTATAACGGGACAATTTTTTTACTTTGCGAACTAATTGTGAAGTGAATTAATAAATCCCCGTGACAAGCATCACGTATAAACCTGTTTGTTTGTGTATTCAATCAAATAACGAAGAATCTACTCCTGTTAAATTGTTTGAAAAATAACTTATTTTTATTCACTAAATTATGAAGTAGTGCCTTTAAAGCAGCGCATTTTTATCAATAAGGCCATTGCCTGTCGAATATCTGTCTGTTTTACCGGGGTTACTCTTAATGTAAACATTATGTGCATATACTTATATCCAAGTAGCTTTAAGGTGTGGGCTCAGCAACGAGGCTAACCTTGAGAGCGATTGCGTAAAGTAAGGATAGAGTTCAAGTTACCTTTACACACACATTCATCGGAGAATCTATGACTTCCAAATTAAGACGAACAAAAATTGTCACTACGCTGGGTCCTTCAACGGATAAGGACAATATACTTGAGGAGATCATCAAAGCCGGTGCAAACGTTGTCCGTATGAATTTTTCACATGGAACCAGTGAAGACCACATTCAACGTGCGAACAAAGTCCGTACCATTGCAGCAAGACTTGGGCGTCAGGTTGCAATTCTTGGTGACTTACAAGGCCCTAAAATCCGTGTATCAACGTTTAAAGACGGCCAAGTCATTTTGAATGTGGGCGATAAATTCACATTAGATAGTGATTTACCAAAAGGTGAAGGCAATCAAGAATCTGTAGGGTTAGATTATAAAGAACTACCGCAAGATGTTTCACCAAATGACATTTTATTACTCGATGATGGACGCGTTCAGCTGCAAGTTACTAAAGTAGAGGGTAATAAAGTTCATACCCGTGTGATTGTCGGTGGTCCATTGTCCAACAATAAAGGGATAAACAAAAAAGGCGGCGGATTGTCAGCAGATGCGCTCACAGAGAAAGATAAAGCTGATATTCTTACCGCCGCAGCAATTCAAGTGGACTACCTTGCTATTTCATTCCCGCGTAACGGCGAAGACATGCATTACGCTCGACGCTTAGCCAGAGATGCAGGCCTTGAAGCCATGTTAGTGGCTAAAGTCGAACGAGCAGAAACCGTCGCGACCAATGAGTCTATTGACGACATTATTCTCGCATCCGATGTAGTGATGGTTGCACGTGGTGACCTTGGTGTAGAAATCGGTGACCCTGAGCTCATAGGTGTCCAGAAAAAACTGATTCGCCGCGCACGCAGTTTAAACCGTATCGTGATTACTGCGACACAAATGATGGAGTCCATGATTACTAGCCCAATGCCAACGCGTGCTGAAGTGATGGATGTGGCCAATGCGGTTCTAGACGGCACTGACGCGGTGATGCTTTCTGGAGAGACCGCTGCAGGTAAATATCCTGTAGAAACGGTCAAATCCATGGCCGAAGTATGTGTGGGGGCTGAAAAAATGTCGGAGGCAAGTCTATCAACCTATCGCTTAGATAGAACCTTCGAAACCGCTGAAGAAACCATCGCAATGGCAACCATGTACTCTGCGAATCACATGGAAGGAATTAAAGCGATGATCTCGTTAACTGAGTCCGGCAGGACTGCGTTGATGATGTCTCGCTTAAGCTCTGGCTTGCCAATATTTGCCTTATCACGGAATGAATCGACACTAAATCGAGCAGCATTATACCGAGGCGTGACACCTGTATATTTCGAGTCAAAAAGTGATGCGGGTTTACCAACGGCTCAAGCAGCGATTACTAGCCTTAAAGAGCAAGGGTTCTTGCACAAAGGTGATTTAGTCATTATTACTCAAGGCGATGTAATGGATGTTGTTGGCTCAACCAACTGCATGCGCATTCTACAAGCGTAGTAGTTATACCTAACCGGAGTTAACCACAAGAACCCGCAAATAAGGCTCCGAAGATGGAGCCTTATTTATATGCTTTGTATATTGTGCACATCGTGAACGTAAGAAGGTTTATGCACTCTCTCTACCATCAATTTCAACATCCAGCTGGTCATAGAGTTGAACTAGGTTAAACCCAGCTTGAAGCCCAAGTTGATAGTCATGCTCTAGTGACTCTTGGTCACTTAACAAAGAAGAAGAACGAAGTCCCTCTTTAGGCGCAACTTGTAAAATAAAAGTGTCGTCAGGTGGAGCAGATATAAAGGCCTGAGTGAGCTCAAATGTTTGATAATGAATCATCAGCATGTCGGCTAAACCTGAATCAAAATTCTCACCAATCAGATGACTTAAACGATACAAGTTATCGGCACCGAACAACCAACGACCTCCATTTAACAGCATTTTCCCTGCAAGCTTCGATTGATGTGCTGCATTAATTTTTTGTTGGAAGAACGACGCCCAATCCAGCTTCCACTGATTCACTTTTTGCTGCCATGATTGCTGTACTGAGTTGATAGACTCCCGATACCATTCGACAGGCACATCCCCCACTTCACTTTGGGCTCTCGCTTCAATCTCTGAAAACGGCTCTGTGCGAATGACAATAATGTTGCGAGCATTCTGACGCCACGCTTCTTGTACAGGGATAGAGGCAGACACGCCGCCATCAACAAACTTATTGCCATTTACGTCGACAGGTCCGTGGTACAACTTGGGAATCGCACATGTCGCTAGCATAGTGTTAAACCACGAGTCATCCAAGATTGGTAGATATTGATCTGATAGCGTCTCTATATTCGTTACCGCAGCAAACGCTCCTCGTTTTCCCAATGCACTGCGACCTAAATCAAGGTCAAGCTTGTATGGGAAATCTTGAATCCGTTCTAATGCCCACTCTAAACCTAAGTACTGCTGCTTTCGGATATAGCGAAACAGATTAAAAAATTCAGGAGACGTTGTCAGCTCGGTAATAAAAGCTTTGCCCATGCCATGTTGACGACACAAGTAAGAACATAAGTTAAGTGCTCCGGCAGAGGTGCCATAGAATTCATCGAAAGGATCGAAGTTGGAAAGTAAAAAGGCGTCTAAAACGCCAGCGGTAAAAATCCCTCTCTGCCCTCCACCTTGCGTGACTAAAGCAGTTTTACCATGCCTAAAGTGCTCATAAACTTTTACATCAAGCTCTGCATGGCTTTCTGTGATTATACCGCTGTTACGTATCATAGGCTCACGCCATTTTGTTAAAACGTTTGGTAAAAGTGGTTATCTTAAGCTGTTGTAATAGCAATGATGCCAAATGACAAAAGCACTGCAAAAACAGTCACCACAATGATTAATGCGGATTTTAGATCGTGTTCCATAAACACCTCCTTAATATGTAACAAATTAATAACACCGGTGTGAAATATGTTCAAGATTTGCTTAATTTAGTCGCGCAATTTTGACTAACCCATCACAATTAGCTTAGTCATAATAAGGAGATAGGGCATGAACCAAAAACTCAGCTGGCTAGTAGGAATCATGATGATGAGTACTGCTATCAATGCACAAGCGAATATCATCGTTACACCATACATAGGCTATACAGGAGGCGGCCAAGTAGAGGATGAAAGTGGTAATACATACGATCTCGACCCCGCAGTGAATTACGCTCTTTCAGTCGAGACTCCCTTAGAAAAAGGAAGGATCGGATTGTTTTACTCCAATCAATCGACGGAACTTGAAAAGCTGTCCAACTCGGCAGATATCCATTATCTGCACTTCCAAAGCAGCATGTACTATCCTGTCGCAGAAAAATGGCAAACCTATATCGGTGTAGGTTTGGGCGCTTCTTACGCCGATGTGGATTGGGTAGACAAAAAATACGGATTTTCGGCTAGCGCTTTTGCAGGGCTGGAATATGAATTTTCAAAGAACTTTGCATTAACAGCCCAACTGAGATGGTTAGGAACGGTCGTTGATAACGATACATCTGGCGCCTGTACTCTACCTAATGACGGCTCAAACTGTATCATTAAGTTCGATACTGATTGGATGAACCAATTCCAATCAAATGTCGGTTTTAGTTTCCGCTTCTAATTTTTATGCATGTTCCTTTATAGGACTCGTCACAAAGAACGCTGAACGAGTCCTGCACAGAGCCGATAAAGGATATCGTCTAAACACCATTGTTTGGCAAAGTAACGAAGCATCATCTAGATAGGTGCACAAAAGATAGCCGTACGCCCTAATTAATCAAAATAGTCTTAAACACCAAAGCAATTATTAGATCCCAGTCATTTATTCCAGACAAACAACCACACACCCACATAAAACCACAATCAAACTCAAATTTAACAAGATTAAAACCAGACAACGCATCTGAATTAACATTTAGATTCTATTGCGCTAAGTATTATTAGAAGTTAGTCTGATCAGTGAAAACAGATAAATATTTCAGTTTTATCAAACACACATCAAAATTTTAAGATTAATAATCTACTTTCTCTTACAGTAGCCAGAATATAGCTCTATAAAATTATAAGAAGTTAGAATTAAGGATAGAAAAGCTGATGGATAACAGCGGTCCTTTCTTCCAACTATTTGCGCAATTATTACTGTGTTACGTAGAGAGCTTCATTCCTCAGGGAGTCTTATAGGAGTCAAATATGAAGCGAGAACAATGGGGATCCCGGGCGGGATTCATCTTAGCAGCAGTTGGGTCTGCTATCGGTTTGGGAAACATTTGGCGTTTCCCATACATGGCCTATGAAAACGGTGGCGGCGCGTTTTTTATTCCTTACATTTTTGCCATGATCACTGCCGGTATTCCATTTATGATCCTTGAGTTCAGTATGGGACAAAAATACCGAGGCTCGGCACCAAAAACACTTGCGAAAATTCATTCTAAATTTGAATGGCTTGGCTGGTTCCAAGTTGGTGTGGCTGCAGTTATTGCCGTTTACTATGTGGCTGTTATCGGTTGGTCGATTTCTTACTTTGGGTTGTCGTTCACTCAAGGTTGGGGAACCGATACCAACGCATTTTTCTTTAGTGAATACCTAAAGCTAGGTGACAACTCACCAACAGACTTAGGCAGTATTCAATGGAAGATTGCTTTATCCATGGTAATTGCTTGGGCAATTACTTACACCGCCATTGCCAAAGGCGTGAAATCAGGAATTGAACGAGCATCTAAAATTATGATGCCAATCCTATTCTTGATGGTGATTTTCTTAATCGGACGTATGATTTTCTTGCCAGGAGCTCTAGATGGCGTGAACTACATGTTCGAACCCGATTTCAGCAAAATTTGGGATGTGAAAGTATGGGCAGCGGCATATGGTCAGATCTTCTTTACGCTAAGTATCGGCTTCGCCATCATGCTAGCTTACTCTAGCTACCTACCAGAAAAGTCAGACATAACGAATAACGCGTTTATGACCGTGTTGATCAACTGTGGCTTCTCGATCCTAGCCGGCATCATGATCTTCTCAGTATTGGGTTACATGGCTCAAGAGCAAGGTAAGCCGTTAACAGAGGTGGTATCTGCAGGCGTTGGCTTGGCTTTTGTTACTTTACCTGCGGCAATTAACCTACTACCTGCCCCATATATTCTTGGTCCACTGTTCTTCTTTGCACTGGTGGTTGCTGGTCTAAGTTCGCATATTTCAATTATGGAAGCCGTAACTTCAGCCATTATCGACAAGCTGAAGTGGAGCCGTAAAAAAGCTGCAAATGTTGTGATTGGTATTGGCTTCGTTGTCTCTATGGCGTTTGCTACCAATGGCGGTCTGCTGCTACTCGACCTAGTAGACCACTTTGCAAACAACGTTGGCATCATGGTTGGTGGTCTGGTTGAGATTGTCTTGATGGCGTGGCTATTGAAGCGCGTGCCAGAAGTACGTAATTACGTTAACGAGCGCTCTGATTTCTCTGTTGGTCAATGGTTCGAGATCTGCTTACGCTTCGTTACACCAATCATGCTCGCCATTATCTTAGCGACCAAGCTATACGCCCTAATTACTGAAGGCTACGGTGGCTATGATCTAACTTTAGGCTGGGCACTTATCGCCGCACTCTTTATCTTTGGTCTAGTGATCAACGCAGTGAACCGCAAGGAGACAGCAAAATGACAATCAGCGCAATTATTATGATGGTTATTGGTTTAGGTATCACTTGGGGCGGCGCTGCCGTTTGCATTAAGCGAGCCATGAATAAACAATAGAACGTTAAGTTCCATACAAAAAAACGCCGGTAGTTACCGGCGTTTTTTTATACATACATTAGTTCAATTCTAGAAACTGTACTTGATGCCAACGGCGCCGCCAAGTTGCAAGTCAGCACCTTTGTAAAGATCTAGCTCTGGGTGTATTTGGCCATAAAGGTCCCAGCCGCGTGATAAATCCCAGTTCACACCAAGTGGTACTCTCACACCAAACTCGTCATCCCATTCATACCAGCCACCAACGCCGACATACCAAGTCACAGGCATGTTTTGATCGAATGTTCCACGCTTAGCGATGTAATCAAACGCCATACCATCGTTTCCGATAATGCCACGATATTTGTTATCTAACTCTACAACAACACTTAATTGTTGATCGACAGCCATACCAACTGATAGATCCGTTGGTTCGCTTGCCGCCATTGCCGTACTAGAAACTAGTCCCAAAACTAAAATGAATTTGTTCTTCATACACGTTATCAATTATTCAAAAAAACATTATTCGCTATTCAAACATAATGGCATATCAATATGTCAACGATGGGTAAGCTCGATGTATGAAAAAGCTGACAAAAGTAAAGATGAGTTTAGGATCACACTAAAAAGGAACTGTCAGTTAATAAAATAGGAACTAAAAAAGGAGGCCGAAGCCTCCTTTTATGCATTACTATGAATGACTGCGATTAACCGTGGTTACGAATCCACTCATCCATTTCAGTTTTTAGGTTATCAGACTTAGTACCGAAGATAGCCTGTACACCACCAGCTACAACTACAACACCAGCAGCGCCTAGTTGTTTTAGCTTGTCTTGGTCAACAGCTGCTGTATCTGCAACTGCTACACGTAGACGTGTGATACATGCATCTAGACCAGTAATGTTAGCTTTACCGCCAAACGCTGCAACCAGTTCACCGCCCATATCAGAGCCAGAAGTTACAGCTGCACTTTCCGTTTCATCTTCACGGCCAGGTGTTTTTAGGTCAAGCGCTGTGATTACACCACGGAACACTACGTAGTAAATTACTGCGTAAACTAGACCAACGGCAATCATTAGCACCATCTTCTGAGCGTTACCAGATAGAACTAGGAAGTCGATCAGACCGTGAGAGAAAGAAGTACCGTGTACAAAGCCTAGAGTGTTCGAAACGATGTATGCAGAACCAGCTAGTAGAGCGTGGATACCGTATAGTAGTGGAGCAACGAATAGGAATGAGAATTCGATTGGCTCAGTAATACCAGTTAGGAATGAAGTCAGTGCAGCTGACGCCATGATACCCATTACTTTTGCACGGTTTTCTGGTTTAGCACAATGAGCAATTGCGATTGCTGCAGCTGGTAGACCGAACATCTTGAACATGTAACCACCCGCTAGCTGACCGAAGCCATTACCAGCAGCACGAGATGCTTCATCAGCAACTAGGTAACAAGTTAGTACACCATTTTGAGCTTCACCGGCAGCGTTAACACAAGAACCTGCTTCGAAGAAGAACGGTACGTTCCATACGTGGTGTAGACCGAATGGGATTAGAGAACGCTCAACAACACCGTAGATACCGAATGCTAGCTGTGGGTTTTGGTGTGCAGCCCAATCAGAGAATGCAGAAATTGCACCGCCAATTGGTGGCCAGATAACAGAAAGGATAACACCTAGGATGATCGCAGCAAAACCAGTGATGATTGGCACTGCGCGCTTACCAGCGAAGAAGCCAAGGTACTCTGGAAGTTGGATTTTGAAGAAACGGTTGAATGCCCAAGCAGCCACACCACCGACAAGGATACCACCTAGTACACCTGTATCGATTTTCTCAACACCCATAACGCCCGCCATTACACCTAGCGTTGCCGTCATGATGCCGTAACCAACGATAGCTGCAAGACCTGCAACACCGTCGTTGTTAGTGAAGCCTAGAGCTACACCTACTGCAAATAGAAGTGCCATTTGGCCGAATACTGAACCACCAGCTTGTTCCATAAGATTAGAAACGATCTCTGGAATAAAGCTTAGATGGGCAGCACCCACACCTAATAAAATACCTGCAACTGGTAAAACTGATACTGGAAGCATCAGAGCCTTACCAACTTTTTGCAGGTTAGCAAAAAGGTTCTTAAACATGTTTATGCTCCTGATAAATTTATAAGTATTATTTGGGCACTAACGGCACACCCCCGTAGCCTAAAGGTTAGCACCCAATGAAAATGTAACCACAACTGCATTATATTTTCCGGCTCTAAATATATATTGATGACCCTCAAACTTTCCACACAGTTACGAAATTTAGTTTCAAAACAAGTCTTGGATCACACCCAAAAACAGCCGATGAAAAGGTTTGCATTGCACTTATATTACTGTTTTATAAAGAATTAATTATTTATATAATTAATTTTAAGGCGTAAATAAAATACGCCTCAATGTTATTTTTAGTAACAAAATTACATTTGTGATTTTTGAATGTTATTAAATCAACATTTTTAGTAAACATTAAACTCGTGAGCGTATCTGTTGTTTTTATCAACAAAAAAGGAGCCTAAGCTCCTTTTTTATGCTCTTATTATTTTTTCATCGCAAAAAAAGATCTCGGAAGTTTTCGGTGGTTTTTTGTGCCACTTCAGAAAGAGAGCACGATTTGAGTTGCGCAATATAAGAAGCGACTTCGACAACATAAGCGGGTTGATTCTCTTTGCCACGATGAGGGACAGGAGCCAAGTAAGGAGAATCTGTCTCAATAAGAAGCTTCTCTAAAGGTAGAGTCTTCACCACTTCTTTTAGCTCTGTAGCTTGACGGAAAGTAACAATCCCCGAGATAGAAATATAAAACCCCAGCTCCAGTGCAGCTTCAGCAAATGGAAGATCTTCTGTAAAACAGTGGATAACACCACCACATTTCTCTGCCCCACCCTTACGCAAAATATCTAGAGTATCCGCACGTGCGTTTCTGGTATGGATAATTAAAGGTTTGTTGAGCTCCACTGCAAGATCAACGTGTTGCTCAAAGCGCTCTTTCTGTAACGCGGCCGTTTCGGGCTTGTAATGATAATCTAAACCCGTTTCGCCAATAGCGACGACTTTTGCATTCGACGCATGGTGGCGCAATACGTCCATCGAAAAGTCGCTTTCAACATCAAGTGGGTGCACACCGCACGAAGCATAAACATTGTCATAAGGCTCGATCATTTCCATCATTTTCGGGAAAGAATCCAGCGTTACTCCAACAGAAAGTAGTTCAGTTACGTTTGCTTGTTTAGCTTTGTTAATAACGTCTTCCACATTGATGTGGAGATCGTCGTAATTCAATTTGTCTAAATGACAATGAGAATCTACGAACATAATGCCTCTCGTGATTCAATTAACCAATTCATTGATAGTAGCTCAAGGTTCAGGCCAGGAAAGGCTTGCACCTGAGCTTTCAGGTTCATCAGCGCCTTCGCTGATGAGTACAAACCGTTATAGTTGTCCGATTGAAACTTTGTCGCGCCCGGAAGCATTTGAGCTTCTGATACACCAAACTGCGCTTTCTGAGCATCTGTCAGTAAATACCATGCCCAGTCTAGTGATTGCTCTGAGTGTTTAGCGATTAAAGAAGCACACTCAGAAACGTCTGAAACAGGCGAAGACATTGCCTTAATAAAACTGCGTTCAAAAGCCAAGTAAGCTTCGAGCTCACCATTATTTAACGCATCCAATGTTTTTATTGGAGAGCCCATATTCAGTTTTAAGGCATAAGCAGGAACTTGCTTCGCCCCTTGTTCGTGCATCCATTGCATCGCTTGTTCCGCTGACGGAGGCGCAACAACCCAGTGTTGGCAACGGCTACGAATCGTTGGGAGCAGACGCTCCTGATTGTGGGTAACGAGCAAAAACAAGCACTTTGCCCCAGGCTCTTCTAGCGTCTTTAACAGCGCATTCGATGCCGACTCGTTCATAGAGTCCGCCGGTTCTATTACAAATAGGCGGTAACCATTAAGCTGAGATGATTCCTGAGCAAGACGGTTACAAGCGCGAATTTGGTCCACCGTTATCGCCTTTCCTTCTTTCTCTGGCTTGATCCAGTGTAAATCAGGGTGGTTTTGAGATTGATTTAGCTGGCAGCTATGACAAAAACCGCATGCTTCACTCGCGTAATTTTGGCAAAGAAGTACTTGGCTAAAAAACTCGATAAGTTTTTCGATGCCCAAGCCCTGCTCGCTTTGTAATAAAAGCGCACCTGGTATTCTGTCCGACTCTAACCCTACTTTGAGGTTATCCCATATTGGCTGTAGCCATGGATAATCATTTAACATGAGTCACCTAAATTTACGTTTCACTTATTGACGAGCTAGCCACTCGTTTAGAGCGTCCCGAATATCACGCGACACGCCTTCAATCGTCTGTTCTGCGTTAATGATAACGATGGAAGGATCGGCATGAGCAATCTCCAAATAACGCTCACGTGTACGCTCGAAGAAACTAATATCCATCTTCTCTATACGATCTAACTCACCACGCCCACGCGCACGCTCAAGCCCAACACGAGGGTCAATATCCATATAGAGAGTGAGAGCAGGTTTAAAATCACCAAGCGTTGTATCCCGGAGATTTTTCATTAACGATGCGTCAATCTGACGGCCACCACCTTGATAAGCTTGCGACGACATATCGTGTCGGTCACCAACCACCCACTGACCGTTTTCCAAAGCTGGTTTGATCACGTTCTCAACCAACTGAACACGTGCAGCGTACAGAAGAAGCAACTCCGTCATGTCCTTAAGTTCTTCGCCTTCGTGCTCTTCTTTCACCAGAGCGCGCATTTTTTCTGCTAGCGGTGTGCCTCCTGGCTCACGGGTATTTACGATATCCTCAATACCGGCCGCTTTTAGCGTATCTAAAACGGTTTTAATCGCAGTGCTTTTACCCGCGCCTTCTAGGCCTTCAACGACAATAAAGTTTGCTTTCATCATTTTTTCTTTCTTAGTTCTCTTAAATAGGCACGAACAGCACGGTTGTGCTCAGCAAGGGATTTCGAAAATACATGTCCGCCCTTTCCACTTGCTACAAAATATAAATAGTTGCTGCTTTCTGGATTCAAAGCCGCTTCAATGGAAGCTTCACCAGCCATCGCAATCGGTGTTGGTGGCAAACCATTGATGGTATAGGTGTTATATGGTGTCGGCGTACGCAAATCTTTCTTACGAATGTTGCCATCGTAGGCGTCACCCATACCATAAATAACTGTCGGATCAGTTTGTAACCGCATGCGTTTGTTCAATCGGTTGATAAACACAGAAGCGACGCGCTCACGCTCAGAATCAATAGCCGTCTCTTTCTCGATGATAGACGCGAGAATCAAGGCTTCATATTTATCCTGTAATGGCAGCTTTTCTTGACGAGCTTCCCAGCTAGCATCCAGTATTTTATTGAGTTTTCGATGCGCTCGTTTTAATAACTGGCTTTCACTCGCACCCGCTGTGTAATGGTAGGTTTCTGCTAAAAACAACCCTTCTAGCTTTTCTCTCTCAATTCCGAGCTTCGCAGCCATTTCTTTTTCTGAAAGATCGGTTAAATCATGCTTTAAATAAGGAGCACTTTTTAGTTGATCTACCCATTCAGAAAAGCGGCTGCCTTCAACAAAAGTGATCGCAAACTGGTATTCTTTTCCAGTATTCAGATGCTCCAATGTTTGCGAAAGCGACATACCAGGCTCAAGTTGGTAAGTACCCGCTCGCACTTGCAACAATTCTGGATATAAGTGAGGAATTAAACGGATGTACTCCGATGTTTCAATCACCTCATCTTCAACTAAGGCGCGCATGACATGATGAAAGCTTGTACCACTTTCTACAGTAAACAGCTGAGGTTGTTCCAATAGAATAGGCTTTTCAACGTATTGTTTAGCCTGTGAAATTATATAAAAAACAGCTGCTGCGCCTATCACTGCGATCAGCACAACAAAAGCCAACAGTTTTTTAATCACGTAGTTAAATTCCCTTGCAGTCGTTGAGTCAATTTTCCTATCGGAAATATAGTCTTAGAGTTCGATGTCACTATGCTGCGAATAGGTGCGACACCTAATATTGAGTTACACATGAAAGCCTCGTCAGCACTCAGCAAATCTGGAAGTATAAAACGCCCCTCGATGACTTCAATATGACTTACTTTAAGTAACTCAAGCACCTTACGACGCATTACGCCCGTAACGCCTGATAAGGTCAGCTCCGGCGTAAATACTTTATTACCTTTAACCCAAAAAAGGTTGGCCATTGTAGTTTCAATGACATGGTTTTGCACATTTAACGTTATTGCATCTGCAAACTCTGTATTGTCGATTTCAGCCTTGGCGAGAATCTGCTCTAAACGGTTGTTGTGCTTATGTCCCGCAAGTAAAGGTTGAATCCCTAGACGAGTATTACAAACGCCCAAGTCCACACCTTGTTCTTGCCAAGATGAATAATGAGAAGGAAACGCAAAATTGGAAATCGTCACGATAGGGCATTTAATCCCATTAGGGCTATACCCTCGCCCGCCAATACCGCGGCTAACGTGAATCTTCACCCCCGCTCGTGCGTCAGATAAAACCGCTTTGCTTGCCCAATCATGCACAACTTTCCAGTCAGGTGAAGAGATCTTCAAAGCGTCAAGGCAAGCACTCATGCGCTCAGTATGTTCTTGCCAGTAAACCAACTCTCCATTTTGGGTCAGGATGGTGGTAAAGCCTCCATCACCGTATTGGAATGAGCGATCGCCTAGCTCTACATGCGTTTGCGGAACTCCATTTACCCAAAACATTCACGTACCTTCAAATTAGCAGACAACAAATAAAACAAAACGGCTCAATGCTAAGCATCGAGCCGTTAGAATACAAGTTTCGCTTATCTAAATTAGGTTAGATAGTGTTACTCAGCGAACTTCTTGAAGATCAAAGAACCGTTTGTACCACCAAAGCCAAACGAGTTACAGATAGCGTACTCCATACCTTCAACTTTGCGCGCTGTATGCGGCACAAGGTCGATGTCTAGACCTTCTTCTGGATCATCAAGGTTAATGGTTGGCGGAACAATTTGGTCAACCAAAGACATAACCGTGATAATTGCTTCAACAGAGCCTGCAGCACCTAATAGGTGACCCGTCATAGACTTAGTTGAAGACACAAGAACTTGCTTCGCACCTTCTTCACCAAGAGCACGTTTCACGCCCTTGATTTCTGCAACATCACCAGCAGGAGTAGAAGTACCGTGAGCATTCACATAACCTACTTGAGTACCTGTGATGTTAGCGTCACGCATCGCCGCTTCCATCGCAAGTGCACCACCAGAGCCGTCTTCGCTTGGAGATGTCATGTGGTAAGCATCACCAGACATACCAAAACCAACCAGTTCTGCGTAAATCTTCGCGCCACGTGCTTTTGCGTGTTCGTACTCTTCAAGCACCATCATGCCAGCACCATCACCTAGCACAAAACCATCACGGCCTTTATCCCATGGGCGAGACGCTTTTTGAGGCTCTTCATTACGAGTAGATAGTGCTTTAGCTGCACCGAAGCCAGCCATGCCAAGAGGCGTAGAAGCTTTTTCTGCACCACCAGCAACCATCGCATCTGCATCGCCGTAGGCAATCATACGTGCTGCATGGCCGATATTATGCAGGCCAGTAGTACATGCGGTAGAAATCGCGATATTTGGACCACGAAGACCACGCATGATAGATAGGTTACCTGCAACCATGTTTACAATGGTCGAAGGAACAAAAAATGGGCTAACTTTGCGAGGGCCTTTGTCTACTAATGCAGTATGGCCAGTTTCGATAAGGTCAAGACCGCCAATGCCTGAGCCGATAGCAACACCAACTCGAGCCGCATTTTCTTCGGTAATTTGTAAGCCAGAGTTATCAAGAGCTTGAATACCCGCTGCAATGCCGTACTGGATGAAAAGGTCCATCTTACGAGCATCTTTTTTAGACATGTACTCTGTGCAATCGAAATCTTTAACAAGACCTGCAAAACGAGTTGAGAAGTTCGTAGTATCAAAGTGCTCGATATTTACGATACCACTTTGACCTTCTAGCAGGGCTTTCCAAGATGATTCTACTGTGTTGCCTACCGGTGACAACATACCCATGCCAGTGACAACTACACGACGCTTGGACACGATATAATTCTCCGGGAATTGAATATTTCTATGAGAGGATAGAAGAAGTTAGAAAGAACACAGGCGGTCTAGGAGACCGCCTGGGAGAGCTAATTACTGAGCGCTGTTTACGTAGTCGATTGCAGCTTGAACAGTAGTGATCTTCTCAGCTTCTTCGTCAGGAATCTCAGTGTCGAATTCCTCTTCTAGAGCCATAACTAGTTCTACAGTGTCTAGAGAATCAGCACCTAGATCATCAACGAAAGAAGCTTCGTTTTTAACTTCTGCTTCGTCTACACCTAGCTGTTCAACAATGATTTTCTTTACGCGTTCTTCGATGTTGCTCATTTTTCTTTTCCTTTACAGATTTCGCCTAATGCGATGATTCCGTAGTTTATTCGAACTATTGAAAGTTGCAAGGGGGTCCTTGCTGGTCAAACCACAAAATTAGCGAATTTAACCGAATTTCAATACATTTTTGACTTAAATCATGCACAAATCTTGCGCATAAGCATGACAAGTTCATGACAGTTAACTGCAACTATAGGCTATTTTTCACAATGTAAAATAGCTTATTTTGCATAAACTGTCGCATTAAACCATGTACATGCCACCATTTACATGCAAAGTTTCACCAGTAATGTACGCTGCTTCAGGAGAAGCAAGGAAAACTACTGCTGATGCAATTTCACGTGGGTCACCTAAACGACCTGCTGGCACGTTCGACAAAGTTGCCGCACGTTGGTCATCACTTAGCGCCTTAGTCATGTCAGTTTCGATGAAACCAGGAGCAACAGTGTTCACTGTTACACCACGAGACGCAACTTCACGAGCCATTGATTTAGTAAAACCAATCACGCCCGCTTTCGCTGCTGCGTAGTTAGTTTGACCAGCATTACCCATGGTACCAACAACAGAGCCTACGTTGATGATACGACCCGCACGTTTTTTCATCATACCGCGTAAAACCGCTTTAGACATGCGGTAGATAGGCGTTAGGTTGGTATCGATGATGTCGTTCCACTCATCATCTTTCATGCGCATCAATAGGTTGTCACGAGTAATACCAGCGTTATTCACCAGAATATCGATCACACCAAATTCTTCGTTGATCGTTTTTAATGTCGCTTCGATAGACTCGACATCAGTCACGTTAAGCGCTAAGCCTTTACCGTTATCACCAAGATACTCGCTGATAGCAGCCGCACCACTTTCAGAAGTAGCAGTACCGATAACCGTAGCACCTCGCTCGACAAGAAGTTCCGCGATCGCGCGGCCAATACCACGGCTTGCGCCGGTAACTAGCGCGATCTTACCTTCTAGATTCATCATGTTGTGTTTCCTTTTCTTATCGCAAATTTATCGCTTGATGGATTACTTCGCAGCGTCTAGCGATGCGATATCATTCACTGCTGCTGCAGTTAGCGTTTTCACGATACGTTTTGTTAGACCTGTTAAAACTTTACCAGGACCAAGCTCAAGAAGATTTTCTACGCCTTGTTCGTGCATCAGTTCAACTGTTTCAGTCCAACGAACTGGGCTATGTAGCTGACGAACAAGCGCATCTTTGATTTTTGCAGGATCTGTCTCAGCAACCACATCAACGTTGTTGATAACTGGCAGCTGTGGTGAGTTAAATTCGATAGACTCAAGAGCTACAGCAAGCTTTTCCGCTGCTGGCTTCATAAGTGCACAGTGTGAAGGTACTGAAACAGGAAGAGGAAGCGCACGCTTCGCACCAGCTTCTTTACATAGCGCACCAGCTCGCTCTACTGCGTCTTTGCTACCAGCGATAACGACTTGACCAGGCGAGTTAAAGTTTACTGGAGAGACCACTTCGCCTTGCGCTGCGTCTTCACACGCTTTTGCAATCGCATCATCAGCCAAACCGATAATCGCGTACATTGCGCCAGTACCAGCTGGTACTGCTTCTTGCATAAGTTGACCACGTAATTCAACCAGCTTGATGGCTTCTTTAAAGTCGATAACACCCGCACATACAAGTGCTGAGTACTCACCTAGGCTGTGACCGGCTAGGTTTGCTGGTTGCTCTAAGCCAAGTTCCTGCCATACACGCCAGATTGCAACAGATGAAGCTAGCAAAGCTGGTTGAGTACGGAAAGTCTCGTTTAAATCTTCTGCAGGTCCATTTTGAACAAGCGCCCATAGATCGTAACCTAGTGCGTCAGATGCTTCTGCAAATGTTTGTTTTACTACGTCATATTGTTCGCCTAGTTCTGCAAGCATACCTACAGCTTGAGAACCTTGACCTGGAAATACGATAGCAAACTTGCTCATGTTGTTTTCCTTTAAGCAAAGTAAAAAGAAATAAGATGCACCAAGTGCACCTTAAATTTTGAATTCTTGTGAAACTTAGAACTTCACAAGGGCCGAGCCCCAAGTGAATCCGCCGCCAAACGCTTCAAGAAGCAGAGTTTGACCGCGTTTAATACGACCATCACGTACCGCTTCATCTAGTGCTGTTGGCACCGTCGCAGCTGATGTGTTGCCGTGTTTATCAAGTGTAATCACGACTTGGTCTAGTGACATCGAAAGTTTCTTCGCTGTCGCTGAAATAATGCGGTAGTTCGCTTGGTGCGGCACTAGCCAGTCTAGTTCAGACTTATGCATGTTGTTGGCTTCAAGCGTATCTTTTACTAGTTTCGATAGCTGAGTTACAGCGACTTTGAATACTTCGTTCCCAGCCATATGAAGCCATTTATCCGCATCTTGCCCCCGCACAGGTACAGGTAGGCTTAGAAGCTCTCCGAATTGACCATCCGAGTATATGTGGGTAGAGATAATGCCAGGCTCTTGGCTAGCGCCTACGACAACGGCTCCGGCACCATCACCAAATAGGATAATGGTTGAACGGTCTGTCGGATCACACGTTTTAGACAAAGCATCTGAACCAATCACAAGTACGTTTTTGCACATACCAGATTTGATATGTTGGTCTGCAACAGATAATGCGTACACAAAACCAGAACAAGCAGCGGCTAAGTCAAAAGCTGGACAACCTTTAATGCCAAGCTTTGCCTGCACCTGACACGCAGATGAAGGGAAAGTATGGCTACTGCTCGTTGTGGCTACGATAATCAGGTCGATATCGTTTTTATCAATACCCGCCATATCGATAGCGTTTTCAGCTGCGTAGAATGCCATGTCTGCTACAGTTTCGTTTTCTGCAGCAATTCGACGCTCTTTAATACCCGTGCGAGCAACGATCCACTCATCACTTGTATCTACCATTTTCTCTAGATCTGCGTTTGTACGCACCTGAGATGGCAGGTAGCTGCCAGTACCTAAAATTTTGCTATACATGAAGACTAATAATGCCTCTCGAGTAAAACCGCTTCCAAACGATCGCTAATACGGCTTGGTACTTGTCGTTTGACCTCGTGTACTGCCTCGCCAAGTGCATTGACAATCGCAGATACATCCGCACTTCCATGGCTTTTTATGACAATGCCGCGCAATCCTAGCAAACTTGCGCCGTTATACTGGTCGGGGTTCAGTGTTTTTAGTTCATTAAACAGCCTAGAAAACAACTTTCTAGCTATCCAACCCTTTATCGTTGATGCCATTATGCTGGTTTTAATTTTTTCGATAAAAAGTTGAGCTGTTCCCTCACTGGCTTTTAAGCATACGTTGCCGACAAATCCATCACAAACAATGACGTCCGCAACATCATGCAAAATTTGATTACCTTCAATATAACCGACAAAGTTAATCGCATCGGTCTGAGAAAGCATTTCTGCGCAACGTTTGACTAAATCGTTACCTTTAATCTCTTCTGCGCCAATATTGAGTACAGCAACGCGAGGAGGACGACCCAAGTGTTCTTCAGCTAATGCACTGCCCATTACAGCAAATTGGAACAAGCTATCAGCATCGCACGATACATTCGCCCCCAGATCCAGCATCCAAGTACGCTTTCCGGTAATCGTCGGTAAAGCGGAAACTAAAGCAGGACGTTCAATGCCAGGAAGTAACTTAAGAATGAAACGCGATAGTGCCATTAATGCACCGGTGTTGCCACCACTAACACAAGCATCCGCTTTCTGCTCAGAAACCAAATCGATAGCCATACGCATAGAACTATTTTGGCTATTACGTAACGCCAATGAAGGTTTTTCTGAGTTCGAGATAACTTTCTCGCTGTGAAGAATAGTCAAGCGGGAACTGGTCGAGGTACCGAGTTGAGATAATTGAGACGTGATCAGAGATTGATCACCAATAAGAATCACTTTTAGCTCTGGGAAATGAGACAGTGCCTGCACGGCGGCAGGCACTGTTACGCGTGGACCGAAATCCCCGCCCATTGCATCAAGTGCAACGGTAATACTTTGCAAAGGTTCAACCTTACTTGTTGATAACCTTTTGACCACGGTAGTAACCTTCAGCAGTTACGTTGTGGCGTAGGTGAGTTTCACCAGAAGTCGCGTCTACAGATAGAGCAGCTGTAGTTAGCGCATCGTGTGAACGACGCATACCGCGCTTAGAACGAGTTTTACGGTTTTTCTGTACGGCCATTGACCCTACTCCTATACTATTGGGTTAAAAACCTGAAGAAGAATCGGCTACCACACCTATTACTTTTTCAGACTTTTCAAAACGTCGAATGGATTCGGTTTTTCTTCCTCAATTTCTTCAGGAATCTCACCAAAAACCATGTTATTTGAATCAACGCTACAATCCGCTTCATCGTGCATCGCAATTTGAGGTAATGCTAAGATGAACTCGTCTTCAACAAGTTGTATGAGGTCTAATTCACCATATTCATTTAGATCTACCAAATCATAAATTTCTGGTGCTTCCTGTTCTGTTTTCTCACCGTAGTAAGGAGTAGAAAGGAATTCAACTTCGCACTCATGTGCGAATACCTCATTACAACGCTGACACTCTAAATCGACTTCGATGTTAGCTTTACCAGAGATAACAACGAGTCGCTGTTCATCCATCCCAAATGACAATGAGACTTCTGCGTCGCGTTTTACGCCTTCAGTTGTTTCCACTAAGCGCTTGAAAAGACTAGCTTGGATGATGCCATCGTAATCCAATCGTTTCTGTGCAGCTTTAGCTGGGTCAACCGTTCGCGGTATTTTTACCTTTTGCATAGGGCGCGAATATTATCTTCCAAATCAAAATTAGTCAAAGAAAAAGGCAAAAAAGTTGTACTTTTTTGCGCTTAACATACAGAGCATTAGCCAGAATCATTTTTGATCGATTATCCTATTGGAAATGCTCCCACGAATTGTAATTCAAAATGAAAAATTACCAACTGGTTTTAGCCTCAACTTCCCCTTTTCGTAAACAACTGCTTGAAAAGCTCTCACTACCATTCGTTTGTTTATCACCTGATTGCGATGAAACACCTTTTGACCAAGAAACGCCAACTGAACTTGTGCAGAGACTGGCCCAAGAGAAAGCAATATCTTGCCAGACGGATAAAGCAAGTTTAGTTATCGGCAGTGACCAAGTTTGTGTCATTAATGGTGAAATCGTTGGCAAGCCTTTAAATAGAGATAACGCGATAAATCAACTTTTGGCTCAAAGTGGAAAAGTCATCACTTTCTATACTGGTCTTGCGGTACATAACACCGTCACAAACCATACAGAAGTCGGCTTTGATTCTTTCGAGGTGCACTTTAGAGATTTAACGCTTGAACAAATCGAACGCTACGTCGACAGGGAAGAACCTTTTTACTGCGCAGGCAGCTTTAAAAGCGAAGGCATGGGAATTTGCTTGTTTACGAAATTAGTTGGTAAAGACCCGAACACACTTGTCGGACTACCATTGATTGATTTGATTGATATGTTGCATGTTCAAGGACTCGATGTCCTTTAACCCAAATACGATAAAAGGGAGCCACAGGCTCCCTTTTGCATCCTCGAGGAAAACATGGTTACGCGTTTCTTAAACCCGCCAACACTTTTTCTAGTTTCGGTTCCATCGGTGCGTTGATTTCCATCCACTCATCATTTGATGGGTGTTGGAACTTAATGTTTGCCGCGTGTAGGAACAAACGATCTAAACCAACTTGACCTGTATAAGCATCAAAGCGGCGATCACCGTAGCGATCATCCCAAGCGATTGGGTGACCAGTGTATTGCGTATGAACTCGGATTTGGTGAGTTCGACCAGTAATCGGACTCGCCTGAATCAATGTAGCTTGTTCGAACTTTTCCAAAATCTTAAAACGCGTTTCTGACTGCTTACCATTAGGGTTAACACGAACAATACTGTTCACTTCGTTTTTGAGCAGTGGCGCGTTCACAACCTTACAACTACTTTTCCATTGCCCCATGACAAGAGCTAAGTAAAACTTCTTTACTGTCTTTTCACGAAACTGGGCTTGCAAGTGACGAAGTGCAGAACGCTTCTTAGCAACCAGCAAAATCCCTGAAGTATCACGGTCAATACGATGCACAAGTTCAAGAAAGCGAGCTTGAGGTCGCAGAGCCCTAAGCGCTTCAATCGCACCAAACTTTAAACCACTGCCACCATGCACAGCGGTGCCAGATGGTTTGTTTAGAATCAACATATGATCATCTTCGAAGATAATCATATTTTCCAACTCAGCGACTTTGTTAAGTTTCGTACTTGGTGCGACATCGTCATCTTTTTTCTCGACGGTCACCGGTGGAATACGAACGAGATCGCCTGCTTTTAACTTGTACTCTGCTTTTATACGCTTTTTATTTACGCGCACTTCGCCCTTACGCACAATTCGATAAATCATGCTTTTAGGAATGTCTTTTAATTGGTTGCGCAAAAAATTATCAATGCGCTGACCCGCCATATCTTCGTCGATGTCGACGAACTGGACTTTTGTTCTTATTTCGTTCATGGGCGGTATTGTAAACTCAATTTCGTGCGACTTCACATTATTCTTGTCGTAAAAGAAACTCTCGGTGGCACATACTGGTCTAAATTTCGCCAAGCTTTTGTTTAAATTATTAAAACTCTCAATCAAGTTCTCAATTTGTTTTCTGTCTTGAACAGTTTGCACATCTCAATTGCTTATGAAACAGCCAGTTATAAAATAGAAATTTTGAGTTTAGCGGCAAATTTTCTATCGTTTGCGTGAAAGCAGATTGCTGATAGCCACGCGCACTGCTATAGTTCACAGCTGCTAAGGAAGGTTTGGTTACATTTTATTCATTACCAATCATTTATCCTCAAGCAATGTGAGTAGATCGTTGAAGGTCGAGTGCAGCATTGGCGTGAGACACATCGAATTCAACACTCTTGCCACCCTACTCCTCGCATATTCACGTTGAGTACCTACCGCCCAAATAGCGGGTCACAAGTCTACGTTTCCAACAGAAACCACAAGAGGCTTGTGATGACTGAAGTGCCCGAGAGCATCCCCTTCCAGCCGGGAGGCTGCAAAATACAAGCCATGGGATCAGGCACCGTGAAAGAGCGAAAAAACAGTGGCAAGTCGACAAGAAAGATATAAAAGAAAAGACAACGAGAATTTTCAATGAAAAGAATGTTAATTAACGCAACTCAAAAAGAAGAGTTGCGTGTCGCTCTGGTTGATGGCCAGCGACTTTTCGATCTTGATATCGAGAGTCCAGGTCATGAATCTAAAAAAGCGAATATCTACAAAGGACGTATCACACGTATCGAACCAAGCTTAGAAGCCGCATTTGTTGATTACGGCGCCGAGCGTCACGGTTTCCTCCCTCTCAAAGAAATTGCCCGCGAATATTTCCCTGAAGGTTACACCTACCAAGGTCGTCCAAGCATCAAAGAAGTGCTAACGGAAGGCCAAGAAGTTATCGTTCAAGTGGAAAAAGAAGAACGTGGAAGCAAGGGCGCAGCTCTTACTACTTTCATTTCTCTTGCTGGTAGTTACCTTGTTCTGATGCCTAACAACCCTCGTGCTGGCGGTATTTCTCGTCGAATCGAAGGTGACGAGCGTACTCAACTAAAAGCCGCATTAAGTACTTTGGAACTGCCTCAGGGCATGGGCCTAATCGTACGTACTGCTGGCGTTGGCAAGAGTGCTGAAGAGCTTGAGTGGGATTTGAATGTACTACTTAACCACTGGGGTGCAATCAAAGGTGCAGCGGACTCTAACCCTGCTCCATTCTTAATCCACCAAGAAAGTAACGTTATCGTTCGTGCAATCCGTGACTATTTGCGTCGTGATATTGGCGAAATCTTAATTGATAGCAACACCATCTACGAACGTGCAAAAGAGCACATTCAATTGGTGCGCCCTGATTTCCTTAACCGCGTTAAGAAATATGAAGGCGAAGTTCCACTATTCAGCCACTACCAAATCGAAAGCCAAATTGAATCGGCTTTC
>NZ_JAWOTB010000026.1:0-34093 GCF_033338655.1 Vibrio sp. Vb1729
GGGTGTAGCTCCAATTGGCAGAGCAGCGGATTCCAAATCCGCGTGTTGGGAGTTCGAATCTCTCCACCCCTGCCATATATCAGGCTCTGACTTAGGTCAGGGCCTTTTTTGTATCTGGTTTCTTCTCATTATTACAGCTTATTTCTACTCTTATCCCGTAAGTATGGCTTTCTGCTGTACTTTGGCAGCATTTAATCTACTGAACGAACGAAACTACAGTTAGCTGTAATGATCAGTGGCCCAAAATTTTAATAATAAAGGGGAATCACTATTTATATTTAGTTACACTCAACCGATCTGGATTAATGAGTAACTATGTATGGATATATCTCGTCGACGCTTTCTTCAATCATCCTTAGCAATCTCCGCGCTTACCGTTCTACCTGCATGTTCTCTATCTAGGAGCACTAATAAGCAGAGGCAATATATATACGATATCACTGCAGAGCCTTCTACTGCAGAATTTATCCCTGGGTTTAACACAGACGTACTCGCATTTAATGGTTCGATTCCAGCGCCTACGATTCGTTGTCGCCAAGGCGAGAAAGTTATAATTAGGTTTACTAACAAGCTTTCAGAGCCGACTACAATCCACTGGCATGGCTTGCGAATCCCTATTGAAATGGATGGTGTACCTTTCTTAAGCCAGCCGCCTATCATGCCGGGTGAAACATTCGTTTATGAATTTACACCGCCAGATGCAGGCACGTTTTGGTATCACCCCCACATGAATAGCGTTAAGCAACTTGGTATGGGCTTAGTTGGGCTAATTATCGTTGAAGAGGCTGAGCCTGTTCTATTTGATGAAGAACAGGAAATAGTTCTAAAGCATTGGCATTTAGACAAACAAGGTCAGTGGAAGAACCTTATGGTACCGCGCTTGAGCGCTCGTATGGGGACTCCCGGAGAGTGGAGTAGCGTCAATGGTGTGCATGAACCTGTTTATACGCTGAAGCAGAATGCTACCACGCGATTAAGAATTGCTAACGTCGATAACACCATTACTTACCCGATCGCTATTGAAGGTGCAGAGGCTTGGGTTATTGCTATTGATGGTAACCCTGTTAAAACGCCTTATAAGCTCACTCAGCATAAAATTGGTCCAGGAATGAGGTTAGATGTCGGATTGATTGCTCCGAAGGCTGGAACACGTGTTTATGTGCGTCAAATGAAAGGACGCTTCCCATTCCCTTTGTGCGAGTTTGACGTTGTTGAGTCTGACTTGCCGAGCAACCAGAAACTGCCTTTATTACCTCTCAACCCTGTGCCAGCTCTCGATTTGAAAAATGCAGAGCAAATCGATTATGTGTTTGAGTGGGAGGGGGCGATCACTCCTGCTGATCAATCGGGCAAAGCGATCCCCCAATTCTGGCTGATGAACAAACGGGCTTGGGAGGGAATGAGCAAAGATAATATTCCAGCGCCGCTTTCAACATTGGAGATGGGAAAAACCTATATCTTCAACCTAAAGAACGTCACCCAATATCATCATCCTATTCATCTTCATGGACACACATTTACGGTTCTTGAGTTAGATGGCAAAAAACTCGACGAACCGTTTCATACCGATACGGTTTTACTTGGAAAAAACGGCAGTGCGAAAGCGGCATTTGTTGCAGATAACCCAGGGCGTTGGATGTACCATTGTCATGTAATTGAACACATGAAGACGGGTTTGATGGGTTACATTGAAGTAAAGTGACTCCTGTAACTTTTAAAATCTTGATAAGTTTTAAGCGCTATACTTTGCTGAATTCTAAGATTGTATAATCACTATTGCCGTAAATTTGATTACAATGTCGCCATTAACTTTTCTGGGGGAATTATGGGACAACTATCCGTTTTGGGTTTTATTGCATTGGGTGGTGCATTTGGTGCATGTTCTCGTTACTTAATTTCTGAACTTTGTGTCATTTTATTGGGGCGTGGTTTTCCATATGGTACGTTAACCGTTAACGTTGTTGGCTCATTTATGATGGGCTTATTGATAGCAGCTTTCGATAATGAACTTTTGGCAACGGAACCTTGGCGACAAGTGATTGGCTTGGGTTTTTTAGGCGCACTAACGACGTTTTCCACCTTCTCGATGGATAATGTGTTGCTTATGCAGCAGGGCGCTTTCTTTAAGATGGGGTTGAACGTATTGTTGAATGTCGTGTTAAGTATTTCAGCGGCGTGGATAGGCTTTCAATTATTGATGCGCAGCTAGCAAAGTAGTTAAAAATTGAACAGGTCGGCTTGGTTTCACCAAGCCGTTTTTATATACTGACATCACTTGTCGGAGTGCCATAAGGCTGAGACCGTTAATTCGGGATCCGTTGAACCTGATCAGATTAGAATCTGCGAAGGGAACAAGAGAAGATATTCACACCGGAGTTCTTTCTGGTTGACCTATCAAAAGTCGAATGTTGTTACAGGCAAATATCGTAAGCTTTAACTAGCCTTAATTTGACTCCTCTTGTCGCATCTATCCGCCAAGCATTTTTATCCAATTACTTTTTATCTAGTATAACAAAGCAAGGAAAAATGCTATGTCGAGTCGCAAACAAGCGAGACTGGAAGCAAAACAGTTCATTGATACACTCTCGGTACAACCGTACCCCAATTCAAGCAAAGTCTACGTAGAAGGCTCACGTCCAGATATTCGTGTACCAATGCGTGAAATATCACTCGCTGATAGCCTTATTGGAGGCACAAAAGAAGCGCCTATATTCGAACCTAATGAGCCAGTACGCGTTTACGATACGTCGGGTGTATACACAGATCCAGAGCACACCATAGACCTCTATAGCGGCTTACCTAAGCTGAGAGAAGGGTGGATTGAAGAGCGTGCCGATACTGAGCTACTTGATGAAGTAAGCTCGGTGTACACCAAAGAACGCTTAGAAGACGAAACACTAGACGATCTTCGTTACGGCAATCTACCACGTATTCGACGTGCTAAAGATGGGCAGTGCGTGACCCAGTTGCACTATGCTCGCAAAGGTATTATTACCCCAGAAATGGAATATATCGCGCTGCGTGAAAACATGGGGCGTGCCAAGTATCGCGATGAAGTGCTGAATCAACAGCATCCGGGTCAAAGCTTCGGAGCTAACTTACCAAAAGATATTACCGCCGAATTCGTGCGTAAAGAAGTCGCCGAAGGTCGCGCTATTATCCCTTCCAATATTAACCACCCAGAATCCGAACCAATGATCATTGGACGTAACTTTTTGGTCAAAGTGAACGCCAACATCGGTAACTCATCGGTCACTTCTTCGATTGAGGAAGAAGTAGAGAAGCTCGTTTGGGCGACACGTTGGGGTGGAGATACCGTTATGGATCTCTCTACTGGACGTAACATCCACGAAACTCGCGAGTGGATTCTACGTAACAGTCCGGTTCCGATCGGTACCGTACCAATGTATCAAGCGCTTGAGAAAGTGAATGGTGTTGCGGAAAACCTTAACTGGGAAGTGATGCGCGATACCCTGATTGAGCAAGCGGAGCAGGGCGTTGACTACTTTACTATCCATGCCGGTTTACTACTTCGTTATGTGCCAATGACTGCAAAACGCGTTACTGGCATCGTCTCTCGTGGTGGTTCTATCATCGCGAAATGGTGTTTAGCGCATCACCAAGAAAGCTTCTTATATACCCACTTCCGAGAGATCTGTGAAATCTGTGCTAAGTATGATGTGGCACTTTCTCTCGGTGATGGTCTACGTCCTGGCTCGGTGGCCGATGCTAACGACGAAGCGCAATTTGCAGAGCTTCGTACCCTTGGTGAGTTAACCAAGATAGCGTGGGAATACGACGTACAGGTGATTATCGAAGGTCCTGGTCATGTTCCAATGCACATGATCAAAGAGAACATGGAAGAACAGTTAGATCACTGCCATGAAGCACCATTCTACACGCTTGGCCCACTGACGACAGACGTCGCTCCTGGTTACGACCATATTACTTCAGGCATCGGCGCTGCCATGATTGGTTGGTATGGCTGTGCGATGCTTTGCTACGTCACTCCTAAAGAGCATCTTGGCTTACCAAACAAAGAAGATGTGAAAGTAGGCATGATCACTTATAAGCTTGCTGCGCACGCCGCTGATTTAGCGAAAGGGCACCCAGGTGCTCAAGTTCGTGATAATGCGCTTTCTAAAGCTCGCTTCGAGTTCCGCTGGGAAGATCAATTCAACTTGTCACTCGACCCAGATACCGCGCGCGCTTTCCATGATGAAACCTTACCTCAAGAGTCCGGCAAAGTTGCTCACTTCTGTTCGATGTGCGGACCAAAGTTCTGCTCGATGAAGATTTCGCAAGAGGTACGAGAGTACGCGAAAGACACTGAGCAAGTTGCTGCGGACCAAGCTATCTCGATTAAAATGCTAGATGATCCTCTTGAAGGGATGCGTCAGAAATCGCAAGAATTTAGAGAGTCAGGTTCCGAGCTATACCACCCAGCAGCACATGCCGAGGTAAGTGACTAATGAGCAAAATCCTTATTCCGTCATCGTTGATTGAACTGACAGGTTTAGTTCAGCAATGTTTGTTGTTGGCGAAAGAACAGGGTTTTAGCATAGAAGACATTGAGTTGGGTGTGAGCCCAACTCAATCTATTCAGCTTGTTCGCGGCCAACAGACCACACACATAACGACTGATCTCATTGATGATTATGACTCTGAGCATGAGAGTTCATTTGTGCTCTATTACCGTTCTGCTTTGTCGGTAGAAGCGTGTGCTAAGCAACCGTCGAAAGCGATTTATATTGGTATTGCTGATACTCAGGTATCCGATGAAAAGGAGAAAGTGCTTCAGCTTGATATCTGGCGTCACCCAATTAACAACGAAGTGAGAGCGCTTTCCGTTAAGTCCAAATTCAACGCAATGTTCGATCCTGAACATCACCTTGCTTGGATAGTAACGCTGACAGTACTCGATTTTCCTATCGAAGATGCGTTAACACTTGCTCGAGGAATGTTAACTCAACAAGCGAATGTTTCACGTGAAACACTGTTGAATGACAATCTTGACGAGGGAAGATCTACTCAGTGGGCTGACCAATTTGATGATTTCCCCACACCTGTACTGGAAGATAACCGACTCGATATTCAAGTTGGTTGGTCTGCACAAGGCGAGAGCGTTAGCTTTCCAACTCTGACTAAGCAAAGTTTAGGGCTCTATCCAGTCGTTGATGATGTTGCTTGGATTGAACGTCTATTGCCACTAGGCATCAACACTATTCAACTGCGAATCAAGAACCCACAACAAGCCGATTTAGAACGACAGATCATTCGAGCAATTGAGCTAGGTCGTCAGTATCAAGCACAAGTGTTCATCAATGACTATTGGCAGTTGGCAATCAAGCATGGCGCTTATGGCGTTCACCTAGGACAAGAAGACATAGAAGAATCGAATTTGGCTCAGCTAACTAAAGCCGGTATTCGTCTTGGTCTTTCTACTCATGGTTATTACGAACTACTGCGCATCGTACAAATTCATCCTAGCTACATCGCGCTAGGGCATATTTTCCCAACCACCACAAAACAGATGCCATCGAAACCACAAGGTTTAGTGCGTTTGGAACTGTATCAAAAGCTGATTGATAGCATTCCTTATACAAACACAGAGGCTGCTTTCCGTCCTTCAAAAGACAAAGCAGTTAGTGACAATGTGCTTGGCTTTCCGACGGTTGCGATTGGTGGTATTGACCAATCTAATGCAGCCCAAGTTTGGCAAACAGGTGTTTCTAGTTTGGCTGTTGTGCGAGCTATTACGTTGGCAGAATCACCTCAGTCCGTCATCGAGTTCTTCGCACAACTGATGAAGGAAAGACAGCTAACGTTTACTGATCAGAATAGTGAATTAGCGGATACCAAGAGAGGCGAACATGCTCACGGATAAGCAGTTCCTTCGCTATCAGCGCCAAGTCGCTCTGCCTGAAATTGCCGAAATTGGGCAAGAGCGTTTGAGCAAATCGCATGTGCTGATCATCGGTTGTGGTGGGTTAGGGAGCGCAGCGAGTTTGTACTTGGCATCCGCGGGCGTTGGTAAATTGGTTGTGGTTGATGACGATGAAGTTGATAGCAGTAACCTACAGCGTCAGATCATTTATCGTGAACAAGACCTCCAAGTTGCGAAAACAGAAGCGACTGTAAAGCAACTTACTGAACTTAATTCTATGGTTCAAATTCGTGCTCTCAATAAGCGATTGGACAAAGCACAGCTTCAGCTTGAGGTGATGCTAGCGGATATGGTGCTCGACTGCACCGATAACATGCCAACGCGCCAGCTCATTAACCAAGTTTGTTTCGAGCAAAATACGCCGCTCATCTCGGCGGCAGCAATTGGTTGGCAAGGGCAATTCGCTGTCTTTGATTACCAAACACTAAGTGAACAAGAAGCGCAGAGTAAAGCCTGTTATCGCTGTTTGTATCCGTTCGACGAATTACCGCAAACGCAAAAGTGCATTGAGAGCGGTGTCGTCGGTCCGGTGGTGGGTACACTTGGCAACTACCAAGCGATAGCGGCAATTCAAAAACTGGCGACGGGAAAGTTTCATGTCGAGACTGCCAAGTTACACCTGTTCGATGGATTGAAGCTGCAATGGCAAACCATGGCGATAAGTAAAGATAAACAGTGCCAAGTGTGTGCTCAGATTTAGCTTACGAGTAATGGGCAGAATTAAGAGAGTTGGAAGCAATGACTTTATCAGAACAACAAACAACACAAATGACCGCTGCTGACTTAGATGTGATCACTATTGTCATCAATGACCAGTCACATCAAGTTGCCATTGAGTCGAATCTAAAGCAAATCATTAGTCAATTTGCGCTGCCTGAAATGGGCTGTGTTTTTGCAATTAATAACAATGTTGTGCCGCGCAGTGAGTGGGCTAGCACAGTTCTTTCACAGGGAGATAGCATCTCTTTGTTTCAAGCGATCGCAGGGGGGTAAAGTCGATGCTTAAAATTGGTGATAAACAATTCGAATCAAGACTGTTCACGGGAACAGGGAAGTTTGCCAACAGCCGATTAATGGCAGAAGCGATTCAAGTGTCGGGCTCTCAACTTGCGACCATGGCGTTGAAACGTGTCGATGTGAACGACCAACAAGACGATATTTTGCTGCCGTTAGTACAAGCGGGTGTGAACTTATTGCCGAACACCTCGGGTGCAAAGAATGCTAAAGATGCTGTGTTTGCTGCGCAACTGGCGCGAGAAGCGTTGGGTACTAATTGGTTAAAACTAGAAATTCATCCAGACCCGAAGTACTTGATGCCCGATCCAATTGAGACACTTGCTGCCGCTGAACAACTGGTTCGTGAGGGTTTCATTGTCCTTCCTTATTGTCATGCTGACCCGGTTCTGTGTAAACGATTGGAGGAAGTGGGCTGTGCTGCGGTCATGCCATTAGGTGCGCCGATCGGTTCTAACAAAGGGATAGTTTCTCACGATTTCCTAGAAATCATTATCGACCAAGCTAATGTTCCTGTCGTTGTCGATGCGGGTATTGGCGCACCTTCACATGCCGCGCGTGCGATGGAAATGGGCGCGGATGCCGTACTCGTCAATACCGCGATTGCAGCTTCGAGCGATCCCGTTGCGATGGCGAAGGCATTTAAGTTGGCGGTAGAGTCGGGGCGTATGGCTTATGAAGCCGGACTTGCAGGTAAGGTTTCTCATGCGGTTGCGTCGAGTCCACTGACGTCATTCCTAGATGAGCTTTAGCCCTAGATTGGTTTAGCTATTAAGCGAGGAAAACATGAGCTTCGTTGAACAATTTAAGCAGCTTAATTGGGATGACATTTCGATGTCGATCTATGCGAAAACGGCACAAGATGTTGAGCGAGCATTGAATAAACCCAAGCGTGATTTGGAAGACTTTAAAGCGCTAATTTCACCAGCGGCTGAAGCGTACTTAGAGAAAATGGCACAACTGTCATACTCGGCAACTCGCAAGCGTTTTGGTAATACCATGTCGCTTTATATTCCATTATACCTTTCTAATTTATGCGCCAATGCTTGTACTTATTGTGGCTTCTCGATGGAGAACAGAATCAAGCGTCGTACCTTGAATAGGGACGAAGTGGCTGCAGAAGTCGAAGCCATCAAACGCATGAAGTTCGATAGCGTATTGCTGGTGACTGGCGAACACGAAACCAAAGTGGGAATGAAATACTTCCGCGAAATGGTGCCGATGATTAAGCAGCGCTTTAACTATTTGGCGATGGAAGTACAACCGCTAGATCAAGACGAATACGCCGAGCTTAAGACATTGGGTTTGGATGCGGTGATGGTCTATCAAGAAACGTATCATCCTTCGACTTATGCCGAACACCATTTGCGTGGCAATAAGATGGATTTCGAATACCGATTGGATACACCCGATCGTCTTGCAAAAGCGGGCATCGATAAGATCGGTATTGGCGCTTTGATAGGATTGGAAGAGTGGCGTACCGACTGCTTTTATGTGGCAGCGCACTTGGACTATCTTGAGCGCACGTATTGGCAGACTCGTTACTCTATTTCATTTCCGCGTTTGCGTCCTTGTGAGGGCGCGCTCCAACCAAAATCAGTCATGACGGATAAGCAGCTTGTGCAGTTGATTTGCGCTTATCGTTTATTAAATCCAGAAGTGGAATTGTCATTATCGACTCGCGAATCACCGAAGTTTAGAGACAATGCATTGCCGTTAGGTATTACCAGTATGTCTGCGGCATCGAAAACTCAGCCGGGTGGTTATGCGATGGATGATGTTGAACTCGAGCAGTTTGAGATCAGCGATGAGCGAAGCGCGAGTTCTGTGGAAGATATGATTCGAGCGAAAGGATTTGACCCAGTATGGCGAGATTGGCACTCGGCGTATTCTGGTTAAGTAGCAAAGAAAGGCACTGGTCATCGTTATGTTTCACGTGAAACATAAGTAAAGAAAAGAGGGTTGATGCAAAACATCAACCCTCTACTTTTTCTAGCTTCTAGCTTCTAGCTTCTAGCTTCTAGCTTCTAGCTTCTAGCTGTGTGCTACAGGTAGCGTTGCTTGACGAAGCCACTCTTTCACATCACCTTCAACAAGTGGGCTGATCTCATCCCATACTTTCTGATGGTAATCATTCAACCAAGCAAGCTCTGGACGAGTTAGCATATCAACATTGATGTTGCGCTTGTCGATTGGACAGCGTGTTAGCGACTCAAATGACAGAACAGGGAAGTCACCGTTTGTTGCGGTTTCAACAACAAGCTCTAGGTTTTCAATACGGATACCAAACGCATCTGCACGGTAGTAGCCTGGCTCGTTTGATAGCACCATACCTTCTGTTAGAGGCACGTCGATTTGCTTCTTCGAAATGCTTGCTGGACCTTCATGAACACTTAGGAAGTGACCAACACCGTGACCGGTACCGTGATCGTAATCGTAGCCTTCCGCCCATAAGTGCTGACGAGCTAGCGTATCGATTTGGTAACCACGTGTGCCTTTCGGGAAACGTGCACGAGCAACACCGATGTGACCTTTTAGCGCAAGAGTGAATTGTTTAATCATCTCTTGTGAAGGCTGACCGATCGCAATGGTACGCGTGATGTCTGTCGTGCCATCTAGGTACTGACCGCCTGAATCCACTAGGTAAAGTGTGTTCAGTTCTAACTTGCCAGGTTCAGGTTGGTTCTCGTGATTGTAGTGACACATCGCCGCGTTGTCACCTGCCGCTGAAATGGTATCGAAGCTAAGGTCCATAAGTGTCGGGTCTTCGCTACGAAATGCTTCCAGTTTGTCTGCCAGTGTCGCTTCATCATGCAGGTTACCAGCAGCGACTTCAGCATCTAACCAAGACAGGAACTTACTCATCGCTACGCCATCGCGGATATGACATGCTTTCATGCCTGCGATTTCAACTGCGTTCTTTGTTGCTTTTGGCATTAGGCATGGATCAGCTTTACTCACCACAGATGCGCCAGCGTTTTGAAGAACCAGCTTAAACCACGCGTTACTTGTCGCAGGGTCAACCAGTACATTCTTGCCAGTTAGGTTTTCTAGTCGTGCTTGCAATGCTTCTGGGTGATGAACCGTCACGCCGGCACCAACATGAGCGTCAAACTCAGCAGGTAGGCGAGCAGGATCTAGGAAGTATTCCACGCTTGAGTCTGAGTGCAGAATCGCGTGAGAAAGCAGAACTGGTAGACGTGATACATCAAGACCACGAACGTTGAGCAACCAACAGATAGAATCAAGTGCTGTGATAACTGCGCTGTCTGAGCCGGCTTTTTTCACGAGCTCTGCGATTTCTTGGCGTTTGCTTTCACTTGACTGACCAACTGCTTCTGTTGCCATTAGGCGAACATCAGAAACCACAGGAGCAGGGCGGTCGTGCCACAGTTCATCAATTGGGTTGCTATCGAGAATCTTAAGCTCAAGTGCGCCAGCAAGTTTTGCTTGTGCCATGTCTAGCCAAGCTGCGTTGTGCATGCGAGGGTCGATTGCCACAGACGCGCCATTTGCAAGATGGTCTTTAATCCAATCTAGTGCAGGCTCTTCAATCAAGTGACGGTATTCGAATAGATCAGCAGGAACCTGCTTTGTTACTTGTACTGTGTAGCGACCATCAACAAAGATAGCGGCTTTGTCTTTGGTGATTACCGCAGCACCAGCAGAACCAGTAAAACCAGTTAGCCAATGTAAACGCTCGTTGTGCGCTGGTACGTATTCACCCAAGTACTCGTCTTCATGAGGGACAAGTAGGGCATCAATATTATGTTGTGCTAGCCATTCGCGAATTGCATTCACGTGGCTTTGGGTATCGTTGTGCATCTGTGTTATTCCTTCAAATTACCGCTCCTTCATGCTCAGGTGTGGGAGCTGTTTCCATCTGCTTCATGCAGTTTACGATTCCATTGAGGTTCGCAATCACTTCAATAGAGTCGGAGTACAACTAGGCCATAGATGAGCCAAAAAGGACTACGACAGTTAAGCTACTCATTTTAGCCGCTAAGCGCAAATTGAGTGCGGTGTTTTTATCTAAGGTGATCGGTTTTTTGTGTGATCATCGTACGTAGCCAGCCTAATGCAGGGTCGTTTTCTCTATCTCGGTGCCAGAATAAAGTGTAAGCCATAGGTGGGAATTCTAACGGTAGTGGCAGCACGACCAAATCAAGCTGTTTGGCCGCAAGTTGCACAAAATGGCTTGGCGCAGTAAAGATAAAGTCGGTGTATGAACATAAACTTGCGGCACTGTTAAAGTCGGGCACAGTGACGGCAATATCGCGGTCGGCGCCAATATCTGCAAGGCGATAATCCAGCAACCAACGGTCGTTGCCATCACAACGTACTTGTACATGGCGTAGGGCGAGATAGGCTTCCAGATTCCAAGGTTGTTTTAGCGCAGGGTGGTTTTTGCGAATGATGCACATTTGGTAATCACGATAAATTTCCAACTCGCAAATGTCATCGGGTGGTTGAAGAGTCAGCTTGGCATCGTTTATATCGATATCTTTTCCAGTTAAGCCTAAATCCAGTTCGCCGCGTTGAAGCATTTTAAATGTATTATCCGACCACGGGTGTGTGCTGATTGTCACGCCAGGTGCTTGTTGAAAAATCGCCGGTAAGAAATGGGGTAGAATGAGAGGGTAGACACTCTCTACCGCTGCTATTTGAAAACGGTATTCACTGCTTTGCGGAGAAAACTCTTCGGGTTGAGTCAGCACTTCTAACTGATTTATCAACAGATCCAGTTTCGGTTTAAGAAACAATGCGCGCGGCGTAGGTGTTAATCCATGTGAGTTTCGAGTGAAAAGAGGGTCATCAAATTGAATGCGCAGTTTAGCCAGTGATTTACTTACGGCGGATTGGCTTAAGCACAATCGGTGGGCCGCACGAGTAACGTTTAACTCTTCAATCAGCACTTTAAAGCAGACCAATAGATTTAAATCGATACGAGCCAGTTTTTCGACGTTCACAGTGAATTTCCTCTGAGGAATAATGCTCATGATTATACATCATTTCCATTCATATCATCAGATGATTAAGCTTTACCCAAAGTTCTTTATCCAATTCGGAGTGTTGTGTGTCTAGCCAGTTTTCTAATAGTAAAAAACAGATGGCGTTATTGACCCTTTTGGTTCTTTTCAGTCCTTTAGCGATTGATATTTATCTACCTGCTTTACCTCTTATTGCTTCCACTTTTCAGGTCGATAATGCGCTAGCACAAGACACGATCACTTGGTTCTTATTTGCTATGGGTGTTGGTCAGCTATTCGCAGGTCCCCTAGCAGATAAACTCGGACGTCGAACTGTTGCATTGGGCGGTATCACCATTTACGCGATGAGCGCTTTATTGGCGTGGAGTGCTCAAAATATTGAGTGGATGTTGGTTTCCCGACTGCTACAAGGCTTAGGTGCGTGTGCGACATCGGTAGCAGCCTTTGCAACAGTTCGCGATATCTTTGGCCCGGAAAAAAGCGGCAAAATGATCAGCTACCTTAACGGTGCGATTTGTTTCATTCCGGCTTTAGCTCCAATTCTAGGTAGCTGGTTAACTCAGCAATTTGACTGGCGTGCTAACTTTAGCTTTATGGCGGGTTTTGCTGTGGTGTCTGGATCATTGATGTTTTTCATGATGAAAGAGACTAACCCGTCAACAGAAAAGCAAGCCGTGTTTAAGCTTAGTCGGTATTGGGCAGTGCTTAGCACACCATCTTTTGTTTTCCATGCGTCATTATGCTTGATGGCGATGGCGGTTATTCTTGCTTACGTTACCTCAGCACCGTCGGTATTGATGACGGGGATGGGGCTGTCGATGAATGAATTCACTTTCTGGTTTGGTGTAAATGCGGTGATAAACATTGCGGCATGTATGCTGGCGCCTAAGTTTATGGAGCGCGTTGGAACTCACAACACCTTGGTCACCGGGATCTCAACTCTGGGTCTCGCAGGTGTGATCATGCTAGTGATGAATGGTCAGAATACCGCGCTTTCTTTCATGCTACCTATCTTCATGTCTTCTGTAGGTTTTGCATTCATTCTGGGTGCAGCGGCAGGGAAAGCGTTAGAACCGTTTGGTGATAAGGCGGGCACGGCAGCTGCACTGCTTGGATTGTTCCAAATGAGTGGCTCTGGTTTGTTGGTGGGTACACTGCAACGCTTATCTCTGGATCCACAAACCTTGATCGCAATTCATATGTGGGTCCTATTACCTGCGTTGGTCGTTCTGTTTACAAAAGCAGGGAAGAACTGGCACTCGAGCTTTGCGAAAGCGTAAATCAGTGTAATTTAGTATTTTCCAATGTAAGTAAGGCGTGTATATTTGTCACTCAGACTTTTCCTGACACCATAACGGAACTCAAAAAGTAATGTCGTTAACCACGTATGAAATGGCTCGTATTCTAGAGCAAATGGAAGATTCACCAGAAAAGGTGATGTTTGGCAAGTTGCTTAATGAGCTGGGTAATCAAAGCTCCGAGCGTATTCGTAGTGCGGCTAAACAAGTACCTCTGCCAATTTTGCGTGATATCGTGTACCAATTTCAGCAAGTGATTGAGTCACGCAAAGATGAACAAGTCGAGCAGATGGCAAAAGACCTCGCTCAGCAAGGTATCTCAGCAGAAGAGCTACTGGCTTACTTGAATAAATAATAAAAAATCCCCGCATGATGCGGGGATTTTTTTAGCTCGTCATTTTCTTTTTCAGGATGTGGTCCAAAGACAGCGGTCCTGGCCCCCATACGATTACGATAAGAATCATCAATCCCCAAAGTTGGTGGTCATAAAAACCTTTCTCCCACAACAGTGGGTAAGAGATCACTGCGATGATGTTGAACACAAACAGCATTGCTGCCATCGGGCGGGTAATCAATCCCAGTGCCAAGAACACCGGTAGAACCAACTCCGCAGCCGTACCTAAATAAGCCGCCAATTTCCATGGCAAGATTGGCACTTGGTATTCCAGCTCAAATAAGTACAGCGTGCTATCCCAAGATGAGATTTTGATTAGTCCTGAATTGAAGAACACCCAGGCTACCCACAAGCGACAAAAGAGAAGTAGTAAAGGGACAAAGCCAGCTTGTAGGGTACTGATTAAATCGTCGTACCGATTCACTAAGTTTTTAACCGTATCCGTCATAGAGTGCTCCTTAGATTGATTGCAATGTAAAGCCGTCAACAATATCGAGTGCCATGATGCGATTGAGATGAGCGAGTAAAACTTCAGGTATTTCGCTCAAACTCTGCTTCTGCTCTAAACATTGCAGCAGTTGGAACACATCGGCATCGAGTGCGTGACACAAGGCTTCTCCATTGGCTTGAATCGAGATGACACCTTGCTGTAATTGGTTGATATTAAGTTGTTCGAATTGCCCAGTTTGAATCGCGCTAAATAGATCGAATACTGCGTAGTTGGAGTCAAAGCTGCGGCAGCCCTTTTTAAGGTGTAAGACTAAAGCGGGTTGTTGCTCTTCACTCACTTCGCCAAGTAACGCAAGCGGTTTTAATTCCGCTGCATTGGATTGTTCATACTGTACTTGACGAGCTAGGTCGATATGCCACTCGAAGCGTGCGACTTCAGGGCTGTAAGGTGCTTGTGCGATCACCTGACTAAACTGCATGATGGTGTCTTGAAAGCCTTCGCCATAATGCACCACATTTCCTTCTTTTAATGGGTAAGAAAGAACATGCTGGCGAGCTATCTGTTCAAAGCATTCTTCACCAAGCAGCGCTTCAACCATCGGGTAGGTCGCGGATAACACCTCGCTTAAGCTGACGATAAAGTTATTGCGGTAAATCTGCATGCGTTCATCAGCGGTAAACGTATCACTGGCAATATCGCAATCTTCGCCGAGTGCTTGATAGTGTAGGGCTTTAGCAAACTGGCTTTGTAAGGTGGCTAGATTCATGATGCCTTCCTTGGTTCGCTTTGTTCACTTGGAAGTGTGCCTTGCAACAGTAGTTGCGATGCTTTCTGTGCTTCTCCTAATAAGACTTCTGGCGCGGGGATATCCAAATCCCATTCAATCAACGTATGACGTGGACCGTGTTTTTTTGTCCACTGTGAAAACAACTGCCAAACTTCATCGCTAACTGGGCGGCTATGGGTATCAATCCATATCTCACCTTTGTCGAGTTGTTTAATGGTAAAACCTGCCAAGTGAATCTCATCCACTTTGTCGGCTGGAATCGCATCTAGGTATGTGTCGCAATCAAAACCGTGGTTGAACGCCGAAACATAAACATTGTTTAAATCGAGCAATAAACGACAGTCAGTGCGCTTTTGCACTTCGGTAAGAAACTCCCATTCGCTGATGGTCGAATGTTGAAACTTCACATAACTAGATGGGTTCTCTATCAAGATCTCGCGTTGCAAATATTCCTGCACTTCATTCACGTTACGAGTGAACACGTTGAGCGCTTCTTCCGTATACGGAAGTGGAAGCAGGTCATTAAAGTAGTGACCGCCGTTTTCACTCCAACTTAAATGGTCAGAAACAAGTATTGGGTCGATTGAGTCAATCAGTGATTTAAGTTGCGCAAGATGCTTTTGACTAACACGTTCCACCGAACCTAGCGACAAACCAATACCGTGGCAGCTAATTTGATATTGCTCGCGAAGCGTTTGTAGCTGATGGCGCTCTGTTGCATTGGGTTGGAAATAGTTTTCACTGTGGATTTCTAACCAAGACAACTCAGGCTGGGATTGGCTAAAGTAATCGAGGTGAGGGGTTCTTAATCCAACTCCAACAAGGTCGTGGAAGGTGTGGTGTTTCACGTGAAACTCCTTTTCAAATCGTGCGGGAAGAGAAGGATGCGTCTTGGCTTTGCGTTGGTTGAGCGTCAACGCATCCTCACAATAGCTAGCGATAAAAGATTATGAAGAAGAAGTGCTACCGCCAGCGAGTTTGTCACAAAGACCTTTTGGTACGACTACGAATGCGTCTTTTTGGTTATCTTCTTTAGAAGTACCAGCGCATGAGCTGCTTTTTGTTGCACAGTCGTTTTTACCTGCTTTAGAAACGCCATAGCACTTTTCTTTTTCAGCAGCGACAGCTGGAGCTGCAGTTAGCATTGTGCCACCAAGAGCTAGAAGACCAGTAACAGCAGCAGTAACAGCTAGATTCGACTTTTTCATAATAAATTCCTCTGAATGATTTCCTTTACTTTAAGTTGGCAAGATGAATCGCCTGTTTTGGCGTTTTTGTTATCAACTTGCTTAACTTAAAAGATAGGAAACTGGCTAAAAAACTTTCAGAAAAATTTCTGAAGTAAATGGGTTTGCAGGGTCAAATAGGTATAAATAATTGATGTGTTGGGCAAAAAAACATCAATTTTTTTATCAAGTTTTGTCTAAACAGCACCCGGTTGTTTAGGTTATAATCGGTTTTTATGTATAAATAACCAGTAGCTCTCATCATGATGGATCCATCTCTATTACTCGACGGTTTGAACGATAAACAACGTGAAGCCGTTGCAGCACCTCTAGAAAACTTGCTCGTTCTTGCTGGCGCAGGAAGTGGTAAGACACGCGTTCTTGTTCACCGTATCGCTTGGCTGATGTCGGTCGAGCAAGCTTCTCCGTTCTCAATCATGTCGGTAACCTTTACCAATAAGGCGGCGGCAGAGATGCGTGGACGTATCGAAGAGCTAATGATGGGCAGTGCAGGCGGTATGTGGAATGGTACTTTCCACGGCATTTGTCACCGTATTCTGCGTGCACACTATCTTGATGCGAAGCTACCGGAAGATTTCCAAATCATTGACAGTGACGACCAGCAGCGTCTGCTAAAGCGTTTGATCAAAGCGCAAAACCTCGATGAGAAGCAATGGCCTGCACGCCAAGTGGCATGGTGGATTAACGGTAAGAAAGACGAAGGTCTGCGTCCGTCGCACATTGATGCGTACCATGATCCAGTGACCAAGACATATCTACAGTTGTACACCGCTTACCAAGAGGCGTGTGACCGTGCTGGTTTAGTCGATTTTGCGGAGATCTTGCTGCGCGCACATGAGCTACTGCGTGATAACAAGTTCGTTCGTGAACACTACCAAGCACGCTTTAAGCACATCTTGGTGGATGAGTTCCAAGATACCAACAACATTCAATATGCTTGGCTACGTATGATGGCGGGTCCTGAGTGTCACGTGATGATCGTAGGTGATGACGACCAGTCGATTTATGGTTGGCGTGGTGCAAAAGTCGAGAATATTGAGAAGTTTACGCTCGAATTCCCAAGCGTAAATACCATTCGTCTTGAGCAAAACTACCGTTCAACCAAGACCATTCTGGAAGCATCTAACACCCTGATTGCGAATAACACCGAGCGTATGGGTAAAGAGTTGTGGACGGATGGCGTGGTCGGTGAGCCTATCTCGGTTTACAGCGCTTACAACGAATTAGATGAAGCCCGTTTTGCGGTGAACAAAATCAAAGAGTGGCAAGACAAGGGCGGTGCTCTGAATGACGCTGCGATGCTTTACCGTAACAACGCCCAGTCGCGTGTTCTGGAAGAAGCGTTAATTCAAGCCGGTCTGCCTTACCGTATCTACGGCGGCATGCGATTCTTCGAACGTCAGGAAATCAAAGATGCCTTGAGCTACATGCGTCTGATTGCCAACCGTAACGATGATGCGGCGTTTGAACGTGTGGTGAATACGCCAACGCGTGGTTTGGGCGATAAGACGCTTGAAACCATCCGCTTTGCGGCTCGTGATCGTGGTTGCACCATGTGGGAAGCGAGTGTGGCAATGTTGGACGAGAAGGTGCTTGCTGGTCGCGCTGCTGGTGCTCTGAGCCGTTTTATCGAGCTTGTCACCGCGCTAGAAGACGACACCTTAGAGATGCCGCTGCATCACCAAACTGACCATGTGATTAAATACTCGGGCTTGTTCGCGATGTACGAGCAAGAGAAGGGCGAAAAGTCTAAGGCACGTATTGAGAACTTGGAGGAATTGGTGACCGCAACTCGCCAATTCGAGAAACCAGAAGAAGCCGAAGACATGTCACTGCTGACGGCATTCCTAACCCACGCAGCACTAGAAGCGGGCGAAGGACAAGCGGACGAATTTGAAGATGCGGTTCAGCTCATGACATTACACAGTGCGAAAGGTCTAGAGTTTCCATTGGTGTTTATGGTCGGTGTGGAAGAAGGCATGTTCCCAAGCCAAATGTCGGCAGAAGAAGCAGGGCGCTTAGAAGAAGAACGCCGTCTGTGTTACGTAGGCATGACCCGTGCGATGCAGAAACTGTACATCACTTATGCTGAAATGCGTCGTTTGTACGGTCAGGATAAATACCATAAACCGTCTCGCTTTATCCGTGAACTGCCAGAAACTTGTTTAGATGAAGTACGAATGAAGGCGCAAGTTAGCCGTCCTTCAAGCAGTGGTCGATTTAGCCAAACTGTTGTGAAAGAGAGCTTTAATGAAACCGGCTTTACGCTAGGTTCTCGTGTGATGCATCCAAAGTTTGGTGAAGGCACCATCATCAACTTCGAAGGCAGTGGTCCACAGAGCCGTGTACAGATTGCCTTTAACGGTGAAGGCATCAAATGGTTGGTAACTGCTTACGCACGACTAGAGAAACTGTAAGGCTTGACCAAAACTCATACCAATCGTAGTAAATAACTGGTCATTCTAGCTTGTTAAAATACTCGATAACTGCGTTGCAATTTTTGATTGTAGAATAACTACTTATCGAAAAATTGCGCCTTGTTCTCAAGCATTTTCCCTACGCTATTTCTGATCACTTATTTACTGTGATTGGTATCATCAACTTAAGAGCTGCTTCGGCGGCTCTTTTTGTTTGTGCAGTTTTGGTGTCGCTAACGCAGTAAAAAATGGAATGATAAATGGAGTACAAAAGCGCGACTTAACGATGCCGTTTGAAGTGAAAGGTGGGCGTTGTGGGTGAATGCCTGTTTTCAGCAGATCTACTGAGAAAAACTTTAGGCAAAGAAAAACCCCGAGGGCTTGCGCCCATCGGGGTTATAGTCTTACTCGCAGCAATCCAGCTACTAAGAGTGCTCCATGCATCTAATCCATGATAGTGTGCTGAATCCGTCAGCTTAATCCTTACGTCGCCTTCCTAGCGGTGTCCTTAGTGACCTTATCCTGGTCTGCTAACTATCCTCGTTAGCTCTCATCACTTGTTCCCTGAGCGGTGTCCCTGACATCATCCTGATGTTCAAATCCTTGCCTCGTCCAGAGGTGTCCATTTCCCGTCCTTAGTAGCAACCATCCTAGTCACTATTGATTCCGTTCAATGTCCAATTTTGCAATCCATGCCCGACTATTCATCCTGAATAACCGTTTCTTCTTCCTGAAGTTCACCAAGTCCGTGGTGTTTCCTGTTCCGTGTCAGCATCCTTCCGACAGGTTTAATATTACGTGTTTAACGATTTCCAACAACGGGCTAATCTCACATTTTTTAACTCTCTTAGCGTTCAAAAAAGATACATGAGTATTAAATTCAATGGCTTATGCTCTTTTCTGTACGGTTTTACCATTAAAAAAGAGAGGTTTGCTCAACCCTTTGTGAGAGATCTCGCACAAGGGGTCGAGCGAAAGACTCTTACTGCCCGATAGCGGCACCTTCACGTCTTGGATCCGCAGCGCCTTCAAGACCGTCTTTTGTTATTCGTATCGCATGCAGACCAGAGTTCAAATCCCGAACATCGGTTTTAAAGCCCATCTTCTCCAGAGCAGGCTGTAAGCCCTCTGCGGCGGTACCTTGCTCAATATCTAAGGTGCCAAAACGGTTCAGCAATCGTGGCTGATTAATCGCGCTTTGGATGTCCATATCCCATTGCGTGTGGGCGATAATGGCTTGTGCGACGTAACCAATAATGCGGCTACCACCCGGTGAGCCAATTGCCATGTAAGGTTTGTCATCCTTCATCAAAATGGTCGGTGCCATGGAGGAGCGTGGGCGTTTTCCCGGTTCTAAGCGGTTCGCGATTGGCACACCATCTTGATGCGTGCGGAAAGAGAAATCGGTCAGTTCGTTGTTGAGCAAGAAGCCCCGCACCATCAAGCGTGAGCCAAAGGCGTTCTCGATGGTTGTTGTCATTGAAACCACATTGCCTTGCTTATCGACGATATTGAAATGGCTGGTGGAAGGCAACTCGATCGATTGGTCCATGCTTAAGTCCATGGCGTGCGACCAAGGAGGGTTGCCGGCTTCAACCTTACTCAACGCTTTACCGACTTGAATGAGCTCAGCACGTTGTTTGAGATAATCTTTATCAAGCAAGCCTTCGGTTGGCATTGGCACATAATCTTGGTCAGCCATGTATTTACCACGATCCGCGAACGCAAGGCGCGATGCATCAGCGATCACTTGCCATGATTTCGCGCTTTCGGCTCCCCAGCCTTTAAGATCGTATTGCTCGGTGATCGCGAGAATCTGTCCAACCGTCAATGCGCCAGAGCTAGGTGGTCCCATACCGCAGATGTCATAGCTTTGGTAAGCCGCACAAACCGGTTCACGTTGCTTAATTTGGAACGCATCAAAGTCAGGTTGTGCCAATACGCCAGGATTTCCCGGTGCATTTTGTACTGTCTTGATGATGTCTGTGGCGATATCGCCTTGATAGAAAGCTTTTGCCCCTTGCTCTGCAATTGCCGTCAGAGTTTGCGCGTATTCAGGGTTCTTCAACAACGTGCCTTCGGCTTTTGGTGAGCCATCTGGATTAAAGAAGTAAGCCTTAGTCGCAGGGAAGCGTGATAGGCGCTTGGCATCTTTCTCAATCAGACTCGCGAGGCGAGGACTTACTTCGAAACCTTGCTCAGCCAAGGTAATCACAGGTTGGATGATCTTCTTCCATTCCAACTTGCCGTATTTCTGGTGCGTGTCCCACAGTAGTTTCACTGTGCCAGGAGTGGCAACGGAACGCCCACCGACAACCGCATCGTAAAATTGCAGAGGTTGTCCTTTGTCATCTAGGAAGAGTTTCGGCGTTGCGGCGAGCGGTGCGGTTTCGCGTCCATCATATGTAGTCAGTTTTTGTTTCTCACTGTCCCAATACACTAAGAAGGCGCCACCACCAATGCCTGAAGATTGGGGTTCTACCAAGCCCAGCATCAGTTGTACGGCAACCATGGCATCAATAGCATTACCACCTTGTGCAAGAACGTCTGCCCCAGCTTGGGTTGCAATTGGGTTAGCAGCGGTAACCATATAATCTTTCGCTTTGATCAATTGTTTTTGCTCGAAGCCAGTGCTGTGCTCCGGCGCAACCGCATCTGCTGCTTGGTTAGCAAAGACTGATGTAGATAAGATTAGTGGGGAGGTAAGAAAAAGACCCGTGGTCACGAGTCGGTTGAACGTCCAATGCATGATGACTCTCCATGTTGCCAGTTTTGTGCTTTGAGCTTGGCAGTTATGGAGAGTCACGTCGAGTCAGCAATCTTAGAAATGTCGATTGTGCTACGCTTTTAAATCAGTACTTTATCCGATAAAAGTATTGATAGTTTGGTATAGAATACTGCCGCCCACTAGAGTAAATACCACGCCGCATAGACCGTCGATGTAGATACCCGCTTGTTGCAATTTACGCTGTAAGCGCTGTGTCGACAGCATCCATGCAAGGCTAGAGAACCAGAATAGCGACAAGCCAAACAGGATGACCAGTGCAATACCTTTGCCAGTAATCGACATACCTGCTGGGACTAAACTCGACATCAAACTGACAAAGAACACCAGGGCTTTTGGGTTAAGAATGTTGGTCGCAAACCCTTTAGCAAACGCTTGACGCTTATTGCTGATCACTAGGTTATTTTGCTTCTTAGGTTGATCCGTCTGTGTTTTTTGGATCATCGAGATCACGGCACGCAATGCGCCAATTCCTAAGTAGAGCAGGTAACTACCACCGAGCAGTTGTACCACGGAATACAGCACTGGGTGCTGGTGGACGACAAAACTCACACCTGTCAGGCTGAACAAAGAGTGCAGCAAAATACCGACGGACAATCCCAACGCAATGTACAAGCCAGTTTGACGACCATGACGCGTCGCGTTTTGTACGACCAGCGCAAAGTCCGGACCTGGACTCATTAGGGCAATAAAGTGAATGCTGGCGAGTGTCAGCAATATGGTGGATTCATTCATAACACATCTCAAATTTAACCAATGCGGCTATTGTCGTGGTAAGTCACCTGTGGCGCTTGTAAAAAACTGACAGCTTTCTCGGTAAATGAAATTAACGAGCCACTTGAGAAGGGGAAACGCCGTAGGTCTGTTTAAACGCTTTGCTGAAATGCGCTTGATCGTAGAAACCGATTTGATGGGCGACGTCGGTACCACATTGACCAGCTTGCAGTAACTTCATGCCTTGTTCAAGGCGCAGGCGTGCGAACCATGCATAAGGCGTCATGCCAGTTTGCGCTTTAAAGTGGCGCTGGAACTGAGTTGGGCTCAGTTGGCACAGCTCTGAAAGTGAATCCAAACGCACTGCTTGGCCAAGGTTCGCCATTAGGTAATCTTTTAACGTCCCAAGCGATTGGTTTCCTAGCGGCACCACTTTTTGTCGCTCAAGCGATCCGTAGCGATCAAAAAGTTGGTTAAATCCTTCAAAAGGAAGGCAATCTTTGGTGAGTTGGCTGAGGTTTTCACGACGAAGCAGCCCGTGTAAGTTACTAAGTTGTGAAAATATCTGGGGATCCGAGATGATCAGTTCGTTGAAGTGTATTATTTGACCGTTTTGCTTAAGATCAGCCAGATCGCTCAATAGATGAGGTTCGATCGCAAACACATTTACTTCGTAGCCACTCTCGAGCTTAGATTGCCCGTCGTGCAGCTCATCCGGCGGCATAATCACAATTTGCCCGTGACCAACTTGGTGGCTGTTACCTTGGTATTGGAACTTCTGCGCACCATGCGTGATCAGGCCGAGATGAAAATCCAGATGGTAATGCCTTTGAAAAGCAAATTTCTGGTATTTCGCCTCTATTAGACTCAAGTTGTCATGGTCGGTTGCGTAGTACTGAATATGTTCCATTAAATAAAAAAGCTTGGTCACATTATGACCAAGCTTATCTGGCAATTTCTAACTTGTCTTGTAAAAAACGATCACTGTGGCTGAACGATTCGGTGTGAGCGACGGTTATTACGTAATCCATCAAAGCTAAACACGACTAGTGCTCCCCAAATAAAGACGAAAGTGATCGCTTTATCCATGGTAAAGGGTTCGCCATACATCAATACTGCAAGTAAAAACATTAAGCTTGGGCCTATATATTGGAAAAAGCCCAAAGTCGATAATTTGAGTCTTGTTGCTGCACCCGTAAAGCACAGCAGTGGCAGGGTTGTTATAACCCCAGCCGCGATCAACAAACTATTTAACGTAAGTGGATTCGTAAGCATATTTGAGGTTGGTGTATCGGCAATAAAAAGCAAATAAACAGCGGCCACTGGCAGTAGAAGTAATGTCTCGATAAACAAGCCAGTTTTTGCATCGACACTGACTTTCTTTCTTAATAAGCCATAAAAGCCGAAGCTCATTGCTAACGCCATCGCAACAACAGGTACGGAGCCAAATACAATCAGTTGAACGAGTACGCCACAACCTGCCAATACAACCGCGAACCACTGTAATTTACGCAGTCTCTCTCCCAAAAATACCATCCCGAGTAAGACGTTGATCAGTGGGTTAATGTAATAACCTAAGCTGGCGTCGAGCATATGATTCGAGTTTACCGCCCAAATGAAAATCAACCAATTGCCGCCAATTAACATGGAACTTGCGATCAGGTAAGCGATTTTCGTTTTGTCTTTCGCGATGTGGTAAGCCGAGCGCCAGTGACGGCCAAAATGGAGGAGTGCAGCAAGCAAAAAGAAAGACCATATCACTCGGTGGCTTAGAATTTCCAAAGGAGATACTTGTGCGATGGACTTAAAGTACATCGGCGCAATGCCCCACATGGTATACGCGCCAATCGCTAGCAAGATACCTTGCCGCGCGCGTTGTTGTTCGTCTTCTGGTGTCATGAAGTGTCACCTAATTGTGTGTTTTATAGAGCAGAAAATCAGTATACGAGTCGTGATGCGAAACACCTAACAATTTGCGGTTTTATTCACCATGAAACCCCATTACAATGTGCCCTCACTTTGTGTGCCAGTGGTATGCATAAGCACCTCTTTTTTAAGACCCAATCTGAGACTTTTCATGACCTCGACCTTGTTAGCCGAACAATCTGATTCGCCTGTAACGCCTCAACGTGTGTTGGAGGATGTGTTTGGTTACCAAGAGTTCCGTGATGGTCAGCAGCTGGTGATTGACGCTGCGGTAGAAGGTCGCGACAGCTTAGTTATCCTGCCTACTGGTGGCGGTAAGTCGCTGTGTTATCAAATTCCTGCTTTGGTTCGCTCTGGCATTACTTTGGTGATTTCTCCGCTGATTTCGCTGATGAAGGACCAAGTGGACCAGCTTAAAGCCAACGGTGTAGCGGCTGAGTGCATTAACTCGACCATGCCTCGTGAAGAGCTGCTCAGCGTGTATAACCGCATGCACACTGGTCATCTTAAGTTGGTGTACGTCTCGCCAGAACGCGTATTGATGCGTGATTTCATTGAGCGCTTGGAAAATCTGCCGCTATCGATGATTGCCGTCGATGAAGCGCACTGTATTTCCCAGTGGGGACACGATTTCCGTCCAGAATACGCCGCGCTTGGTCAGCTTAAGCAGCAGTTTTCCCATGTGCCATTTATGGCGCTGACGGCGACCGCAGATGACGCAACGCGCCGAGATATTCTTGAGCGTCTGCAACTGAATAATCCAGAGGTTTACCTAGGCAGCTTCGACCGTCCCAACATCCGCTACAACTTAGTTGAGAAGCACAAGCCGGTTTCGCAAATCGTTCGTTATCTTGAAACCCAAAAGGGGAATTGCGGCATCATCTATTGTGGTAGCCGTAAGAAAGTTGAGATGGTGACCGAGAAGCTGTGCAACAACCACATTCGTGCTGCTGGTTATCACGCAGGTATGGACGCTGATGAGCGCGCTTACGTTCAAGAAGCTTTCCAACGTGACGACATCCAAATTGTAGTGGCGACCGTGGCATTCGGTATGGGCATCAACAAACCAAACGTGCGTTTTGTGGTTCACTTTGATATCCCGCGCAACATCGAGTCTTACTATCAGGAAACTGGTCGTGCAGGGCGTGATGGTTTACCTGCAGAAGCGATGATGTTGTATGACCCAGCGGACATCAGTTGGCTGCGCCGTATGTTGGATGAGAAAGACGATGGTCCACAGAAGCAGGTGGAAACCCATAAACTGAATGCGATGAGTGCCTTTGCTGAGGCGCAGACTTGTCGTCGTCAGGTGCTATTGAATTACTTTGGTGAGTATCGTGAGAAGCCATGTGGCAACTGCGATATTTGCTTAGATCCACCGAAACACTTTGATGCCACGGAAGAAGCGCGTAAGGCGTTGTCTTGTGTGTATCGTGTTAATCAGAGCTTTGGTATGGGCTACGTGGTAGAAGTGCTACGTGGCATGCAAAACATTCGTGTACGTGAAAACGGGCACGATAAGATTTCTACCTACGCGATAGGGCGCGATCACAGCCACGATTACTGGGTGAGTATCTTCCGTCAATTGATCCACAAAGGGTTGTTGTTCCAAAACATCACACGCAATTCAACGCTGCAACTTACCGAAGAGGCGCGTCCTCTGTTGCGTGGCGATGTGACTCTGGAGTTAGCAGTTCCGCGTTTAGACACCGCAGCACGTGCGGCGAAGTCAGATAAACTGACCAGCAAGAATTACGATAAGAAGCTGTTTGCCAAGTTACGTAAGCTGCGTAAGTCGATTGCTGATGAAGATGGTTTGCCACCATACGTGGTCTTCAGTGACGCGACTCTGATTGATATGGCGGAAATTCTGCCAACGTCTTACGGCGAAATGCTGGCAGTTAGCGGTGTTGGTCAGCGCAAACTGGAGAAGTACGCCGATCCATTCCTCGATTTGATTCAAGAACACATTACTCACCACGGATAAGGAACCACGATGCAAAAGGAATTTGGCTTAGCGGACTACATGGCACAAGAAGGGCGCTTAATCATTACCGCGCCGAGCTTTGACCTTGATAGCTTTCCTGCTTTAGGTGAGCGTTTAGTTGGTTTGCTTTCTGCTACTGTGGTGGAAAAGCAGTGGGATGCGGACATTCACTCTTGGCTGATCGATTTTGAAGGTTGCCGACTGTTTATGAAAGCAGAGCATTACAGCGAAGCGATTTGGTTTGAAGCTTTAGCGATTGAAGAGAGCAGGGAAGAGTTGGATTATCTTGCAGGGTTGTTCCAACGCGGCTTCTAAAAATAGAATTTTTCTAGAAAGGGTGTTTCACATGAAACACCCTTTTTTATGCTCAAACGTTTGCGTAAAACAGACGACTTGCGGCGAAAAGTGGTTAATGTATAATCGCCCACCGCTTCGCTCAGAATGAGCCAAGCCAGTTTATTTTTCATTTTACATTGTTGGTAAGAGCCACTTTATTCAGTGACTCGATTTGGGTTCCCTCACCCCCAAACCAAACTAAAAAGGTATCGCATGAGTAACTTTACCCCTGCGCAGCAGCGCAACGCCCTTATCTATCTGGTTCTATTCCACCTAGTCATTATTGCATCTAGCAATTACCTAGTTCAGCTACCGTTTACTATTTTCGGTTTCCATACCACTTGGGGTGCATTCACTTTCCCATTTATCTTCTTAGCGACTGATTTAACCGTGCGTATTTTCGGTGCTCAGTTGGCACGTAAGATCATCTTCTTAGTGATGTTGCCTGCTTTGGCAGTGTCTTACTTCTTATCGGTGGTGTTCTTCGAAGGTCAATTCCAAGGTTTTGGTCACCTAGGGGAATTTAACTTATTCGTTGCTCGTATCGCGATTGCTAGCTTCATGGCGTACCTACTTGGTCAGATCATGGATGTGCACGTGTTCAACCGCCTACGTCAAATGAAGCAATGGTGGGTGGCACCAACGTGTTCAACGCTTTTCGGTAATGCACTTGATACCATCGCTTTCTTCGCCATTGCGTTCTACCAAAGCCCAGATCCATTTATGGCGGAGCATTGGACGGAAATCGCGCTGGTGGATTACGGCTTCAAACTGATTATCAGTCTTGGTCTGTTCGTTCCTATGTACGGCGTATTACTGAATTACCTCATTAAGAAGCTGACTGCGGTGAACCCTGATTTTAAGGTGACGACAAGCGTTCAGTCTTAATATCAGTGGGAACCCCGAAAGCCGCTTGCTTAAATCAAGCGGCTTTTTTGTACCTGCTTACTGGGATTTAGAGGGTTTTGTACAGCGTGGGGAGCAATTAGATCATGGGTGTCCAAAAGCTCCCTGAGCTGTACGAAGGTAAAAATGAGCAGTAAAAAAGGTCCCGAGTGAGACCTTTTAATCGAAGGTACGGCACGTAGAGGAAGCTCGCTGGTGAAATGGCTAACAGAGCATCTTTTCAATCAAAATGGCTTTTTGCGCATCGAAGGCGCCAAGTTGCAGGCCGTTATCCCAGCTGATGCTTTGATTGAACATCGCCAACATCAAACCGACACTGCGTTGATTGGCGTCCTGCCAGCAATCAGACTCGCTGTACTCTCCATCATTTATCGCGTTGCCATTAACGAGAATGGGCTCGAAACGCCATTTTTCTCCGACACGGTAGTAGCCTTTGCTGGTTAAGGTCTGGTTGGATTGAATCGTTAGATTGTGCTCGATGCCCGGTTCACCTGTTAGTTCAAATACAAACCTTAGCTGGTGGTCGCCACATTGCAGATCAACGATCAGTTGGCCGTTTTCCTCAACCAGTGTCGATTGATAATAGTCTCCAAAGCAGTGCAGCAACCAAGATATAGGGTGACTGGCAGTTTCAAGAAACCACTCTTTGAGCGTGAAGGTGCCCGGTAGGTTAACTTGGGTGACTAGATTGACCACACAAGGTTGGGTTTGCGAAGTGAGCCACTTCTCTATCGTCTTGGCGGTATTAAGCTGAGCAAAGGCGTAATTAACCAATAGGTTGGCGTTCGGTTGCTGCCAGTGAGTTATGTCAGAATTCAATCCCACCAATGGCTTTTCACAGATAAGCTTGGTTGAACCTAACGTCTTTATGATCTCTGCATGAGTATGCGCAGGTGTCGCGATGGTCACGACATCAAGTAGTTTGAGTGCGCTGATGTTCGTTTCTGCCTTTGGGATTGCTTCTTCACTGCACGCTTGCTGAAGCGGTTCTATTTGGTTGGCGCATAACGTTGTGACCGATACACCATTGTTTCGATAGTGGGGAATGTGCGTGCGTCCCCAGTTGATTCCTATGATGCCGGCTTGCTGGATTTGCTCTGGCTTGGTGAAACGTTCACTCAATGGCGGCAAGGCAATTCGTTCATCTGTTAGACGTTGGTCATGGTGATAGTCATTGCTTGGCAGCACTTGCCATGGTTTGTTGTAATGCTGTTTGAGTGCACAAACGAGTTCGTAGAAATTCCACTTATCTTTTAAGTTGCTATCAAGGTGATATAAACCGGCTTCGTTCCGCTCAATAAGCTGCAAAAAGGCGAGTGCAGTATCGTCCATATGAGAAGTCGCAGGATACCAAGCCGTGCTAGCGGTAATAACGCCGTTCTCTTCATATTGGCGGTCGAGATGCGCCAACATGTTATTGCCTTCTGCTTGGTGATGGAGCTGCCAACCAATTCGAGCAACCATCGCATCTGGATTTGCTTGCCAGATTGCATCTTCACAACGAACTTTGTATTTGCCGTAATCATCTTGGGTGTTTCTTTCTTCAAAGATGCCATAAGGCCCGTTTTTTGTGGCATCAAATACCATTGCTGTGCTGACAAAGAGGTAAGGAATATTGTGGCGTTTGCATTGCTCACCAAGCCACGCTGCCCACTCTTCACTTCCCATCGCCATATGGCACACCGCATTGATGTGGTGTTGCTGCCAAAATTGTTCACTTTGCTCTGGATCATCTGGTGAGATTTGGTGGTGATTCCACTCCAATATGTTCCAGCCGCGTAGGTGAAACTGATGAGCGACTTTTGGGGCGAGGGTGCCAGTTAAGCCAGTCATTAAAACGGTTTTCATGATGGTGCATCTTGGTTGGCTAAATTGTGTTTATCAATAAAGCATGGCTGTTTTTCGATGTAGAGCGGAGAAGCTGAGATTTTTGCTGGGCAGCACGTTTTGTAGGGGAAGTAGATGCAAAAAAGCCCAAGCGAACGCCTGGGCTTAATACGTTATGACAGAAGTGGTCGATTATATTGCTACGACGCTTAACGGCCAGCCGATGTCTGTCTGACGGTTGGATTCAATTTCCAACTCAGCCGCAGTCAGTGGGTTTTTCTCTAGCCATTGCGCATCAATGTGTAACGTTAGATTGTCGCCTTCAACTGTTAGAGTCACATTTGGCTCTAGATCAGGATTGCGACGATGGCTGAGTAAAACTGCAAGACGCAACAGTCTCAATACTCGTTTGGCACTCGAGCCTGATAATGCATGCTGCTCAGGTAAAGAAGTGAGCTGTTCGCGATAGCGACGAGCCACTTCACCAATAAAGAACTTCTGTGCGCGCGTGTAACCAGGCAGATCCAAATTCTGCAGCAAGTAAGCACTATGCTCTCCGCCTTTTTTGAAATCGATAGTTAAGCCAATTTCATGCAGTTTTGCGGCGGTCTCGAGTAATATCTTGCCCTGAGGCTCTGTAATCCACTCATCGCCCCCAGCTTGCTGTAAAAGCGTGTGTGCCAGACTAGCGACTTGTTCACCGTATTGGTGATCGAGCTGATAACGATTTTGTACGCTAGCGATAGTGCGGGCACGAATGTCTTCTTGACGAAGCTCTTCAACCATCTCATACACTAAGCCTTCGCGTAGTGCGCCGCCAGCCAGTGTCATAGCATCGATTTCAAGCAATTCAAAAACGGCAATCAAAATAGAGAGGCCACTAGGGAACACTAATGCGCGCTCAAGTGTTAAGCCTTCAATATCGAGCTCTTCTAAATGGTCGGCCAACATGGCTTGCTTCTGTAGACGCTTGAGTTTGGAGTGAGTGATTACTTCGTCCATGCCTTGCGCCAGCATTATCTCTTGCAATGCCTGAACAGTGCCTGATGCACCAACGCACACATCCCAACCAATTTCTGTATAACGTTCTAAAATCGGCTGGATGGTCTGTTTCGCTCCTTCAATTGCCGCGTCAAAGTTACGAGCATTCAATTGGCGATCTTTAAAGAAGTTTTCAAGCCAAGTCACGCAGCCCATTTTTAAGCTGGTCAGTGCTTTGGCTTCGAAACCTTCACCGATAATCAGTTCGGTACTTGCTCCACCGATATCGACTACAAGGCGACGACCACTACCGCCAGAGGTGTGAGCGACACCTTTATAGATAGTGGCAGCTTCTTCTTCACCAGTAATCACTTCGATAGGCTGGCCTAGAATTTGGTTAGCCTTTTCTAAAAACACATCTACATTGGTCGCGGTACGTAATGTTGCAGTACCGACGATGCGAATGTTTTGTTTAGGAATGTCCTGCAAGCGTTCCGCAAATAGACTTAAGCAGTCCCATCCTCGCTGCATAGCTTCCATACTAAGAGAATTATGTTCATCTAAGCCCGCTGCTAGACGAACTTTGCGCTTAATTTTAGCCATTGTTTGAACGCTGCCATCGATGTGACGCACAACGAGCATGTGAAAACTGTTCGACCCGAGGTCGATGGCGGCATATAGCGGTGATGATCCTGCTTGACTCATAAAACGAACTCAGTTTCCTATTACGATTGTTTTGGTGCCGATTGACGCGGTTGGCGTGGACGACGTCCCTGCGGCTTACGGTTACCAGAACGGGTACCGCCAGTATTCGTGCGGCGCTGTTGGTTGCGTGGTGCACGCATACGAATCGGAGCCGGTAGATCTTGAATCAGTGCCGACGAATCGTACTCTGAAACTGGGATTGTGTGCTCAATGTATTCTTCGATTGCTGGTAGGTTAACCGCGTACTCTTCACAAGCAAAACTGATCGAATGACCGCTCGCACCAGCGCGACCAGTACGGCCAATACGGTGAACATAATCTTCACAGTCGTCAGGAAGGTCGTAGTTGAAAACGTGCGTTACCTGAGGAATATGCAGGCCACGCGCTGCAACGTCAGTTGCAACTAAGATGTCGACATCACCTTTGGTGAATTGCTCAAGAATCTTCTCACGCTTCTTCTGCGGTACATCGCCAGTAAGAAGGCCTACACGGTGTCCATCGGCAGCCAAATGTCCCCAAACCGATTCACACTTATGCTTGGTATTGGCAAAAATGATAGCGCGATCTGGCCACTCTTCTTCAATTAGTGTTTGAAGCAGCGCCATTTTGTCTTCATTCGAAGGATAGAAAAGCTCTTCCTGGATACGGTGGCCAGTTTTTTGTTCTGGTTCGACAACGACATGCTCAGGAGTATTCATGTGTTCGAATGCCAGTTCTTGAACGCGGTAAGACAGCGTTGCTGAGAACAGCATGTTCAAACGCTCTTTTGGCTCAGGCATACGACGGAACAAGAAGCGAATGTCTTTAATAAAGCCAAGATCGAACATGCGGTCGGCTTCGTCCAGAACAACAGCTTGAATGTTGTTGAGGTTAAATACGCGCTGTTTGTAGAAATCGATGATACGGCCTGTTGTTCCGATCAGAATATCTACGCCGTCTTGCAGTTTCGCAAGTTGCTTGTCGTAGCTTTCACCACCGTAAGCTAGAGCGGTTTTTAGACCTGTGCTTTCAGTTAATGATTCTGCATCATTGTAAATCTGAATAGCTAGCTCACGTGTAGGCGCCATAATAATTGCGCGTGGCTGTGTAGGCTTACGACCTTCATGTTCCGGAGTCGTCAGAAGGTGGTTGAACGTAGCAGTAAGAAACGCGAGCGTTTTACCAGTACCCGTTTGGGCCTGGCCTGCGATGTCTTGGCCGGTGAGCAGGACCGGCAACGCCAAGGCTTGGATAGGGGTACAAAATTCGAACCCTTTTTTGTCCAATCCTTCAATAACTTGGGGCTTTAAGCCCAAATCGGCGAACTTTTGCTCTGTGATATGCGTCTTTTTCATGGCTATAGAATATCAGCTAAAGCTTGCAATACGAAAGTAAATACATTCCAATAGGGCATCTAATTACTGGTTATCATCCAACCAGTTTCGAAAAACACATTGGAGTGGAAGATGAGTGATAAGATTTTGCAGCTAACTGATGACGGTTTTGAAAACGATGTAATCAACGCTGCAGGCCCGGTTCTAGTGGATTTTTGGGCAGAATGGTGTGGTCCTTGTAAAATGATCGCTCCTATTTTGGACGAAATCGCAGACGAGTACGAAGGCAAACTCACTATCGGTAAACTAAACATCGACCATAACGCAGGTACACCACCTAAGTTTGGTATTCGCGGCATTCCAACGCTATTACTATTTAAAGATGGTAACGTAGCGGCAACGAAAGTAGGTGCTCTGTCTAAAACTCAACTAAAAGAGTTCCTAGACGCAAACTTATAATCACCAAGTGATTACAGATAAAACCGTGCAAAGTTACAATGCACGGTTTTGTTTTTCTAACTCTGGACTAGAATACTAATTAGTGCTAACTTATCGCGCGTTAATTGAACAAATTTCTCTTCTTGGTCGATCCTGAGACCAAATCCATCTTAACTAGAAAACAGATCTTATTTTGACTAAACAAGAATCCACCACCATGAACCTTACCGAACTGAAGAACAGACCTGTGTCTGACCTTGTAAAACTGGGCGAAAGCTTAGGATTAGAGAACCTAGCTCGCTTAAGAAAACAAGACATCATCTTCGCGATTTTAAAAGCGCACGCGAAAGGCGGCGAAGACATCTTTGGCGATGGGGTTCTGGAAATTCTGCAAGACGGCTTTGGTTTCCTACGCAGTGCAGATAGTTCATACCTTGCGGGTCCGGACGATATCTACGTATCACCAAGTCAGATTCGTCGCTTTAACCTACGTACTGGTGACTCTATCGCTGGCAAAATTCGTCCACCAAAAGACGGTGAACGTTACTTTGCCCTTCTAAAAGTCAATACCGTTAACGACGATAAACCAGACAACGCCCGTAACAAGATCCTATTTGAAAACCTTACCCCTCTACATGCGAATGAGCGCATGGTTATGGAGCGTGGTAACGGTTCAACAGAAGACATTACAGCACGTGTTTTAGACTTGGCATCGCCAATCGGTAAAGGTCAACGTGGTCTGATTGTTGCTCCGCCTAAAGCGGGTAAAACAATGCTTCTGCAAAACATCGCGCAAAGCATCGCGTACAACCACCCTGAGTGTGAGTTGATGGTTCTTCTTATCGACGAACGTCCAGAAGAAGTAACCGAGATGCAACGCCTAGTTAAAGGTGAAGTGGTTGCGTCGACTTTCGATGAGCCAGCATCTCGTCACGTACAAGTAGCGGAAATGGTAATCGAGAAAGCAAAACGTCTTGTTGAACATAAGAAAGACGTGGTTATCTTGCTTGACTCTATCACTCGTCTAGCACGTGCTTACAACACCGTAGTGCCTTCATCAGGTAAAGTACTAACAGGTGGTGTGGATGCAAACGCATTACATCGTCCTAAGCGTTTCTTCGGTGCTGCACGTAACGTAGAAGAAGGCGGCAGCCTAACTATCATCGCAACGGCACTAGTAGATACTGGTTCTAAAATGGATGAAGTTATCTACGAAGAGTTCAAGGGTACAGGTAACATGGAACTGCACTTGAACCGTAAGATTGCTGAGAAGCGTGTATTCCCTGCGATTGACTTCAACCGCTCAGGTACACGTCGTGAAGAGCTACTGACGAAGACTGACGAACTACAGAAGATGTGGATTCTGCGTAAGATCGTTCACCCAATGGGCGAAATCGACGCAATGGAATTCCTAATCGATAAGCTAGCGATGACGAAGACCAACGATGAGTTCTTCGATGCGATGCGTCGTCAATAGTCTCAGATAAGTTTGACCCGTCCTGATATGGGTTGACACTTTTTAACTAAAACGCTCGATGTACTTCATCGGGCATTTTGTATTTTAAAGCCGTATGAGGCCTCATTTGATTATAGATATCTACGGACTCTGCTACCATCGTCCTTGCTTCT
>NZ_JAWOTB010000027.1:0-32328 GCF_033338655.1 Vibrio sp. Vb1729
CGCGCACGATGTCAGAAGCGTCATCATCGATGCGGCGACAAGCCACTTTTTCATGGTTTGATTCTCCAGATAATCTTAGGTGATACCGTTCTTTATTAATTCCTTTCCAAGAAAGTGAATATTGGAACAGTCTTTGCTTTTCTTTGTTTGCCTAACGAAGAAAAACCCACCAAACTTCACTGAATTTGTTAAAGCAATATTTATACCCGAACGGTTGTAACCAATGAAAAAAATATTAAACAGTCTGTTTTCAATCACTTTAGTGATGCTTGTGCCTTTTAAGGTCATGGCATCTTGGTATGAAGTCACAGGCGTTGCCACCATCGTTTCTTCAGAAGAGACGGCAAGGCTCCATGCGTTGGAAGACGCGCTGTTCAAAGCCGTCAATTTTTCGGGCGCAGATATTGGCAGTATTAGCAACTTGATGCCGCTATTAGAAGAAAGCCGCAACGAATACCAGTTTACCAATCATGAAGTCCGTTACATTTTGGTCGAGTCTGAACGCAAACGTCGCGGTAAAGTCGAGGTAAAAATCCGCGTTGATATTTATCCATCGGCAACGGGTTGCCACACCGATCAATACAAAAAGACAATGCTGGTCGGCAATATTGAGGTCGCATCACCACAACAAGCAGTGATGGGACAAATTTATCAAGTTGGTGACGATTTTAGCCACGTAGTGAACCGTCAACTTGATCAAACCTCACGCAGCTTTGTGTCTGTTGGTACAACGGACTACTCAATAAGCAGCAACTATCCTGCTCGCACTCAAATGATCGCACAAGACAATGGCGCACAATACATCATTGGAGGGGTCATAACCGATCTCACTGCAACGGTCGAATCTCAACTATTGCAAGATGACATCATCAATCGTCAGTTTGCGTTAGAAATGAAAGTATTTGATGGTAAAACTGGCCATGAAATCTTCAACAAAGCCTACCGTGAGGTCGCGCGTTGGCCATTTGCTAAGACGAGTCAAGTGGACACTCGTAGTGCACGTTTTTGGGCATCGACCTATGGCGAGATGATGCTTCGCGTTAGTCGCAATATTATGTTGGATCTGGAGTCGGAGCTGTCTTGCAAAATTACATTGCCAGAGGTTGTGGCAGTCTTCGGTAATACCGTAACGATGGATCTCGGCCGTATGCACGGCGTAAAAGAGGGAGACAAATTGCAGCTTTGGCACACCGCGTCGTTTATCGACCAAAATGGATTGCCAAGAAACAAAGTCTCGCAAAGCGAAATTACATTAACGGTATCACGCATATATGAACACGAAGCGGAACTGACGATTGATCAGCCAAATTTAGCATCTAGCGTTCAAATTGGCGACGTAATGAACAAGATCCTATAAAAGCAAACATTAAGTCTTGAGATATGCTCACTTTTGAATATCATAGGCAGCGCATCTTATTTGATTATACCAATGACCGTAGCGAATCGTTCAACGTGATGCTGATACAGATCTGGTAGATTGCTAGATTTGAACTCAGTAAAACAGTGCAATGAACTGCAACTATTGGTATTACGCCCCCATGGCACAGCTGGATAGCGCAGTCCCCTCCTAAGGGACAGGTCGTAGGTTCGAATCCTACTGGGGGCGCCATATCATAGCCTTAGCTCCCACTTGAGCTAAGGCTTTTTTGTATCTTCAATTTCAAGCCTCGCACTGCTCCCCCTAGTACATCGTGTTAGGTAATCTTCCCAGTAATCAATATGATCGGATCAGGTGTTTCGGTTACGGGATAAAGTCTTCTACTGATCTGACTTCTTCCCCTTGAAATCATTTCAACAAGCCCTATTTACAGTTTTGTATTTTATTACTTTAATTATCTATGAGTTTTGCTTACCCTTTTAGCTATTAATAAAATTATTAGTTAGCACTATGTCTAAGAGCAATTTAATAACTAACACTGGACACCGCTTTATTTCTAAAGGCAAGACAGCCTTTAAGATACATATCCATACCCCCGAGGATACGGTACTACACCGCTCGGTAGGATTTGTTCGTATTGGAGAAAAGAAAGGCTTACAAAAAGCCATTAAGCTGAGAAACGAGTTAGGCCGGCAAATGTGGGGCAAATTCTGGCGACGTCTTTTGAAAGACCCTTACCTAATGACTAGGCTTCCACATAGCGTTGAGCCTAAAATCGTTCACAAGCCTAACCCTACTCTTGAAAACCCTGACAACCGAGATACGTGTTACATCGCCAAGTGGCGAGAGTTCAATGATGACGGCGAGTATAAATATAAAACGGTGGTTCGCTCTATTAGTAAGTACGGCAAACTTGCCGCCTACATGCAAACCAAAAAAGCGTTGTTAGAAGCACATAAAGATAACTTGGAGATCCTGACATTTATGGGGCGTTTAAACAGCATTGATCTTAAGTAATACCTGGCCACTTTGAACATTTCAGTCAGTTTTTTTGAAGAGAAATAAAAAGCCCCAAAGAGCGAACTCTTTGGGGCTTTCAGCTTCAGTCTTCTATACTACGGTCGAATAGGAGCTTATTGCTGAACTTGGTATTCAAATTCTGGAACAACGACTTCTACGCGACGGTTTTGTTGACGACCTTCACGAGTGTCGTTTGAAGCGATTGGGTTGCTTTCACCTTCGCCACGAGCTTGGATACGTGATGAATCAATACCTTTTTCAACGAGTGCGTTAGCAACAGACTCAGCACGTTTTTCAGAAACTTTTAGGTTGTAAGCTGCTGGACCAGACGTATCTGTGTAACCTACAACTTCAACGTTCGCTTGTGGGTGCTCGTTTAGGAAAGCAACTAGGTTATCAAGTTTTGCAGCGCTCTCTGGTTTTAGAGTTGTGCTGTTTAGATCGAAGCTACCTGTACCAATTGTTTGAGTTTCGAATGTTTTCGTAACTACAACTGGCTCTTCTACCACTTCTTCTACAACCACTTCTTCTACAACAACTGGCTCTTCTACGATTACTGGCTCATCGTTGCCGCCGAATTTGAAAGAAACACCTAGTGTTGCAGTGTTACCTGTCGCACGAGTTACATCGTTGCTGATGTCAGTCAGTGTTTGGTATTCCGCACGAGCTGTTACGTTTTGGCTTAGGTTGAATTCAAGACCAGCCGCGCCTAGGTAAGAGTAATCATCTTTGCCATCAAACATTACGTAAGCGCCACCCACTTTACCGTAAAGTGCGATGTCTTCAGTGATTGGTAGGCTAAATTTAGGAGCAAGAGTGATCGCTTCTACGTGGCCACCGAAAGAAGTTTGGTTAAAATCACCGATGTTGTCGAAACCCGCTTCTACTGCGAAGTATTTATTCATTTCGTAACCAACAAAAGCGCCAAGAGTAGAATCGTCTTTGTCACAAGCCTGGCCCGCTACACACGCGTCTTCCATCCATGACTTACCCATCTTACCACCAACGTATACTTCTGCTTGTGCTGCTGAAGCCATAAGTAGAGACGCTGAAATTACCGCTGCTAATTTTTTCATTATTGATTCCTCTAAAGAAGTTCTTTTGTTAGATGCCGAAATGCGCCGTCTGACTGACGTTGTATTTCAATTCTTTTTATTCATTCCTTGAGTGAGATACTTAGTCAGCTTCTTTTTATGCACATGCATTTTTTTTATGGAAGCAACTTACGTACATTTCCTGTTCAGTGATACATATCGCCATCTCGGTATCGCTGACGGGACGAACTATAACGCTAAGAAATCGCGAGAAAAATCCCAATTCTGTCAATTTATTGTCATCAAAAATCTCGACAACATGTGATCTTAAGCAAAAAAATCCCCACGCAATCACGACGCAAACGTTTGCTTTAATTTTTAGAACAACATAGCTAAAGCAAAGACTTTTCTTAAAAATGAGACAAATAAAATGGAACTTTAAGGAACATGGATAAAAATCAATCAGATATTTGATATATAATCGCTCATTTTTTATTCACGCCAACGATATTTGGATTAAAAAATCTTATCCATATTGAGGTAAATTACAGTTGAAACCATCTCTTCATTCACCAATATGAGAGAAAGTTTCTCGTTATCTAAATTGAAGATACAAAAAAGCCGCGGTTGCTCACCGCGGCTTTGTGACTATTTATTCAAAAAGAACGTTCAGTTCAAAGCAATTATGCGTTTGCTTCACGCTCAGCAATGAACTCAAGCGCCATCTTAATGCGAGCAATACAACGCTCTTTTCCAACCAGCTCCATTACTGCATCGACAGAAGGAGACTGACCGCCGCCTGTAACAGCAACACGTAATGGCATACCGATTTTGCCCATGCCGATTTCCAACTCTTCACATACTGCTGCGATAACGCCATCTTTGATGTTCGCTGTCGTCCACTCAGTTAGTGCTTCCACTTTCGCTAATGCAAGTTCTAGAGGCTCTTTAGCCACGCCACGCAGGTGTTTCTTCGCTGCGCCCGCTTCAAACTCAGAGAAATCTTCATAGAAGTAACGGATTTGCTCAGCTAGCTCAACTAGTGTGTTGCAACGCTCACCCACCAGCTTGATCACGTCAGTAATAGCAGGACCATTCGTTACGTCTAGTTTTTGTTGATCTAGATGCCATTGTAGATGCTCAGCAACGTACGCAGGATCTGAGTTCTTGATGTAGTGGTTGTTCAACCATTGCAGTTTGTCAGTGTTAAAAGCAGACGCTGACTTAGATACTGCGTTTAGGCTAAATAGATTGATCATCTCTTCTTGAGAGAAGATTTCTTGGTCACCATGAGACCAACCAAGGCGCACTAGGTAGTTGTTTAGTGCCGCAGGCAGGTAACCCATATCGCGGTATTGCATGACTGATACAGCGCCGTGACGTTTAGACAGTTTCGCGCCGTCATCACCCAGGATCATTGCACAGTGTGCAAATGTAGGTACTGGCGCACCTAGTGCTTCGTAGATGTTGATTTGACGAGGCGTGTTGTTGATGTGGTCTTCGCCACGAACAACGTGAGTGATACCCATGTCCCAGTCATCCACTACTACACAGAAGTTGTAAGTAGGTGAACCGTCTGTACGACGAATGATTAGGTCATCCATTTGATCGTTGCGGATTTCAATGCGACCACGGATTTGATCATCAAATACTACGCTGCCTTCTTTCGGGTTACGGAAACGGATAACACATGGATCACCATCTTTTGCCGCTTCGTTTGCTGCTTTGATTTTTGGATGGTTAGCATCGTAGCGAGGCATTTCTTTATTTGCTTCTTGCTCTGCACGGATTTCATCTAGCAGCTCTTTAGACGCGTAACATTTGTAAGCTTTGTCTTCAGCAAGAAGCTTATCAACCATTTCGTTGTAACGGTCAAAACGTTGAGTTTGGTAGTAAGGACCTTCATCCCACTCCAAGCCTAGCCATTCCATGCCTTCAAGAATTGCATCAACCGCTTCCTGAGAGTTACGCTCAAGGTCTGTATCTTCGATACGTAGAACGAATTCACCACCTTGGTTTTTAGCGTATAGCCAAGAGTAAAGTGCAGTACGCGCACCACCAACGTGTAGATAGCCAGTTGGGCTAGGAGCAAAACGAGTTTTAACCGTCATTTGAGTTCCTTAGGGGTAATGAGCAACGAGAGATCTCTCGTTGTAATGTCAAGGATAAAAGTGGCGACATTTTACCACCGTAAGTCAATTCTACAATCGGTTTGACAACAGAAATAAAAACAGGGCAGAACCAAAAAGGCACAGCCCTGCTATTTACTGTTAAAGCACGAGACGAAATTACTTCAGGTTACGCATTGCCCATTGCATAAATTCTTGCTGCTCTTCACGGCTCAATTCATTAAACGATGCTTTGATTGTTTTGGTTTCCGCTGGAGAAGACGCAATGCTTGCCTTAGTCGATTCTTTATTCATTGCGTTATTATAGTCGGCAACTTCTCGTTCGTAATCACGAAAACCTTGCAAACCACCTTTACGAAGTTGAACCATAGAGAATGCCACTTCTTTTCCGTTTTTGTCTTTCAATACCACTTTAGGATCGAGTTCGAAGGCTCTCGCCTCTTCAATAGTACGGAATGTTTGATAAGTCAGAGAAAGCTCGGTGTCTTTTTCTGCATCAAACTCTAATACCAGCGGCTGCGAATCGAATTTACGGCGCTTTCCATCTTCAAATACGATTTGTCCAACCGTTACCGCTAATTGGTTTTCCCCATCTTTTAACTCGATGCTGTTGTTCTTGGATATCCACTCAGGGTAGACGAACTCGCCGTTGAGAACGCGAGGAACTAATTCAGATTGCAGAGTGAGTTGAGCAGCAAAAGCTGGCGCCGAAAGCATTGCGCAAAGTCCGAGAAGTGTCGTTGTTTTTTTCATCATGGTTTCTCACTTTATACCAATTTAGATAAGCCTCTAAAATTTACAGGCCAGTCATTTCAAAGGCTTATTTGAATAAGTATCAAGATAAAAAGGGCGTTTCCGCCCTTTTAGCTGCTTCTTTAATTAGAAGTAGTATTCAACACCTACAGAGAACTCGTCGTAGTCAGCAGACTTCCAACGTGCTTCTGTTGGTTTATCTAATTGAGACGCACCGTCGCCAAAGTCTAGAGTACGAGCACGTACGTACAGCACTGCCGATGGGTCTACGAAATACATAACTTGTGCTGATAACACATCGTCCGCTGTATCGTTAATTTTCTTACCATCACGCTCTAGATCAAAGTTAGCGGCGTAAGCCAGTTTGTATTGCCAATCACCCGTGGTGTACATGATAGCGGCAGACATTGCATCTTGCTTTTCACTCACACCATTGCTTGCGTCCGCTTCCATGTATTTGTATTGCGCAAAGAAAGAGATCCCGTTATCAAACCAGCCTTGTGCCCCTACCAAGTACGTGTTGTTTTCCCACGTTTGGCTTTCCATCTTGATATTACGGTTACCTTCATATGCCGCATCTAACTGGATAGGACCAATTTTGTAGTGTGCTGCGATACCACCCCAGTAGTCATCCCCTTCACCTAGACCTGCTTTATCACCTGCACCAGCTGCGATATCTAGGGAGAATTTGTCAGCAAACATTGGAGAGTCCCAGCGGATAGTGTTTGATTGACGGTCTTGGTACTTGGCGCCACCAATAGCACCACCCCAGTCGTATACATCGCCGAGGCCAGGGTTAGATGCTGGCCAGTCAACCAATTCGTACATAGGTGTCAAAACACGACCCAGGCGAATTTGCCCCCAAGATGCACTTTCAAAACCGACGAATGTGTCACGTTCACCAAGACCTGCGCCCTCGCCACCAAAGCTAGGGTCTACATAACCGCCTTCGATTTGCCAAATAAAAGTAGGGTCGAAGTTAGCAAATTGTTTTTTACCACGGAAACCAATACGAGACTCGTTGTTTAGCTGCATGCCACCCAAATCATCGTCCGTTGCTTTGCTGCCAGAATCGTAATCGCGGTACGCGGCCTGCATCGCGATGATTCCGTAAACTTCATAAGAAAATGAATCTTTGGTTAGAAACTCTTTTGCTGCGTCACTGTTTGCACCATCAGCAAATGCAGCACCACTGAACATCATGCCGGTAATTGCCGTGGCAAGTAGGCTTTTCTTTAGGTAAGACATTATAAACCCCTATATTTTTAGTTTTTTCCATTTTCAAATTCACTAACTAGGACATGGCAGGAACTTGAAACAGTGTTTGGACGGGGCAAATATGACAAACTTTTTTCGCACTAAAAAACTTTCCCTACAGCAATCTGAGCGACTTCAAAATGAGAAGATCAAAAATAAAATAAATCAATAAAAAACAATTAGTTAAAATCAAATATAAAAAATAAAAAACGTTAAAAGTACGTTTTGACACTGAACTGACATTGAGAGCATCTAAAAAACGTGAGCGACTTCATTCATCTTTTAGGTGTTTTAACGGAACTTTATATTCAAAGAGAAAAAACCTTGAGATCACTCGCAAGTAAAATGACCGTGCACTTGTGGGATTCGAGAGATTTTGACGAAATTGTTGTGAGTAGCAAATGGGTATTGACCTTACCCTTGCAGGAAGGTTTAAGCTCATAGCATCACTACTATTGAGGTGCAGATTATGTATCAGTTAGTTATACCTTTATCAGGGCTCAACTGCATGGGCTGTGCGAGAAAAGTTGAGAATGCTTTACATGCGAATCACGATGTGGAGATCCTCAATTTGTCCCCGACGCAAGTAGAGGTCAAAACCGAGTCTTCTCTTAAAGAGCTCGTCTCGTCGATTGAATCTCTTGGTTACCAAGCAGGAAATCACTACGAACTAAACCTTTCAGGCTTAAGCTGTGGCGGTTGCGTCAAAAAACTTTCATCTTTATTAGAATCTAATCAAGACGTTATTTCTTTTGAGGCTTCAACAACGCACTTAGAGATTCGTACCCTCCTCTCCGAGCAACAAGTGATCGACTTAATAGCAACACTCGGCTATACCGCCAACCTTGATTCTGTTGAAGTAGAAAACGAAAGCTCACCAGAGACCGAACAGGTAGAACAGCAAAGCAATATTAAAGATACGCAGGTGCCACCAGCGAGTATTCAATTGCAAATGCTGATTCAAGGCATGACGTGTGCGAGTTGCGTATCTTCAGTAGAGAAAGCACTTACTAACGTGGAAGGTGTTGAGAAAGCACAGGTCAACCTTGCAGAACAAAGCGCACTAGTATTCGCAAGCCAAGACTCTGATGACCTCCTTAACGCAATTGTTGAATCGGTAAAACAAGCCGGTTACCAAGCAGAGATCCTACAAGACGCCGCAACCCAGCAAGAAAAGCAAGCACAGCAACAACGTCAGCAACAAAAACGCTTTAAACTGGATGCTATTGCTGGCCTTGTCGTCGGAGCCCCTTTAATGATTTGGGGCGTTGCTGGCGGCAATATGATGATTCGCAACACCAACGACCAATTAGCTTGGGGAGTGATCGGTATCGTATGTTTACTCCTTCTTGCCACAGCAGGGAAACACTTCTTCAGTAACGCTTGGTTAGCTGCTACTCACAAGCGCGCCACCATGGACACGTTAGTCGCGCTCGGTACTGGCGCAGCGTGGTTCTATTCGATGCTTGTGGTGATTTTCCCAGGCTGGTTCCCTCTTGCTTCACGCCACGTGTACTTTGAAGCGAGTGCAATGATCATCGGCTTAATTTCTCTTGGTCACTATATAGAAGCAAAAGCCAAAGCAAACACAACACGCTCATTGCAAGCTCTGATTAACCTGCAACCTCAGCAAGCTACGGTAATCACGGAACAAGGCGATCAACAAATAACGGTTGAGCAAATCACGCTAGGCATGAAACTGCGTATCAAACCAGGCGAGAAAGTGCCTGTTGATGGTGTTGTGATTCAAGGTGAATCATACATTGATGAGTCGATGCTCACTGGTGAACCAGTACCAGTGTTAAAAGCGCAAGAGGCTCAAGTGTCTGCTGGGACATTAAATACCGATGGTGGATTAGTCATTGAGGCAACGGGCATTGGCGCAAATACCATGCTGGCTCGTATCATCCGCATGGTGCGCACAGCGCAAAGCAGTAAGCCAGCCATCGCGAAACTGGCAGACCAGATTTCATCGGTGTTTGTCCCTGTCGTTGTTGGCATAGCAATACTGGCCGCGCTCGTTTGGTTTGCCGTTGGCCCAGAGCCAAAAGCGAGTTATATGCTGGTGGTCACCACAACCGTCCTGATCATCGCATGCCCTTGCGCTCTAGGCTTAGCAACCCCACTTTCTGTCACGGTGGGAGTGGGTAAAGCCGCAGAGCTCGGCATTCTGATCAAAGACGCCGACGCCCTTCAATTGGCAAGCAAAGTCGACACGGTTGTATTCGACAAAACTGGCACGCTTACCCAAGGTAAACCTAGCGTTCAGCAAGTGTTTACTCACGCCACCAGCCAAGAAGATCTATTGGCTTTAGCGTATGCGGCAGAGCGTCAGTCTGAGCACCCACTGGCAAAAGCGGTATGTGATTACGCCAAACGACACGACGCAAAGGGTGTCTCATTAGACAAGTTTGAGAACGTTCGCGGGCGCGGCATTTGGGCGACGTATCAAGATAAACCGCTGCTCATTGGTTCGCTTCAATTTATGCAAGCAGAGAACGTCGAGACTAGCGCACTAAAACCTGCCATCGATGAATGCGCAAAAAATGCGTGGACTCCGGTAGCTGTGGCATTGAACGGCGAACTGATCGGCCTGATCGCCATTGCCGACCCGATCAAATCAGATGCGAAACAAGCGCTCTCTGCATTAAAATCGCAAAGCATCAAAACGGTAATGCTGACGGGCGATAACCAACACGTTGCCAATGCTATCGGCCAAGAACTTGGTATTGATGAAGTGATTGCCCAAGTAATGCCAGATGAGAAAGCTCAGCACATTGAGCAACTTCAATCTCAAGGACATGTCGTGGCAATGGTGGGGGATGGCATTAACGACGCCCCTGCTCTCGCCTTAGCCAACCTTGGTATTGCCATGGGTAGCGGCAGTGATGTCGCCATTGAAAGTTCGCAAATGACCATCCTGAACACGTCACCAATGGCGGTAGTACATGCGATTGAACTCTCTCGCGCTACACTTAAGAACATGAAGCAAAACCTATTTGGTGCCTTTGTTTACAACTCGTTGGGTATTCCAGTTGCCGCAGGTGTGCTTTACCCAGCGTTTGGATTTTTGCTCAGTCCTGTTGTCGCAGGAGCGGCAATGGCACTGTCTTCAATTACTGTCGTTAGTAATGCAAATCGACTACGACTGTTTTCAGTAAAGTAACCACTTCTTTTTGAGGGTATTATGAAGTTGAAACTATTGACCTTTGCAATGCTTGCGACCGTGTCCGCCAACGTATTGGCAGCCGATGTCATTAACCACAAATCGCCATACTGTGGCTGTTGTGGAGAATGGACAAAACACATGGAAGAGAACGGCTTTACGGTCGAAGAAAAATTGCACGATGACATGAACGCCATCAAACGCGAGCTAGGCATCAAGAACGAACAGCTTTACTCTTGCCACACGGCAGAGATCAACGGCTATCTGTTCGAAGGTCACATTCCAGCCGAAGACATTAAAGCGTTTTTGAAAAATCCACCACGTAACGCAAAAGGCCTATCAGTACCGGGCATGCCAATGGGCTCCCCTGGTATGGAATATGGCGACAAAAAAGACAGCTACACCGTTTACGCCTTTAACGAAAAAGGCCAAGTGTTCGAATATAGCCACCACGAAGGCAACGACCAATAAAAACAAAGCCCAGCGAGATAAACCGTTGGGCTTTTTCTTAATGGACAGTTAAGACAAATATAAAATTAGAAGCCGTAAGAGGCACCAAATACAAAAGCGTTATTCACTAGGCTGTCACCACTCGCGTTTTCTGCACCGTGTGCTTGACTACGGAACTCAAAGTAAGGTTGAACACCTTTACGAGTCCACGTTGCACGAAGCTCGTGGTCCATGGTTTCCGCTTCAATCATGTAGACGTTGTTGTAGCTTAGCGTCACATCCTCATTCATCACGTAACCGATGCGGTTGTCCATGCGGTAATCTGTATCCGCATCTGCGTCTGTCGCATCAATGTGCGCACGAGTACGGTTACTTAAGGAGATGCCGTTATCGAAGTTGTAACCGATCTTAACCAATGGACGGTACTGTACGTTCTCGCCAGCAGAGAACAGGTGTTGGTAACCCGCGGCAACCCATAAATGATCGGTAATATTAAATGACTGCTCACCACCCACAGTGATTGCTGGTGTTGTGTTACCTGCGCCACCGTTTTCTGTTTCCAGTTTACCCAACTGAATACCATCAAATTCGGTGTAAACCGTAAAGCCGCCGAATTGGTTATCAAAAGTATGACCAGCTTCCAGTGTAGACGTAACGTCCGAACCATGAATTCGACCATCATCGTGGAATTGAACATTACCTGTTACGTAAGAAGAACCAGCAAAAGCGCTAGAAGCGAAAGCGAGAGAAAGAGCACTCAGTGCAAAAATGTTTTTCATAATTACTGCCTTTATTTATTCACGTTATGCGATAGTTTTAGAGGACATCTCTTCCCTTTTATCGCAAACTTTGGAATGTGCCTCCTTGGCGTTCGCAATATTGTTTCAATTAATTCGCGATGAAAAATAAAACATTTTAAAAAGTGATCTTGTTCAAACCGAAGCTCAACAACCCTGATAAAAACATGGAAAATACAGGCACTTATCGTATTTTTATAAAATTATTCAAAAAATAGAAGTGTGATCGTAAACAGATAATTTATTGATATTTAGCAGATTAAGTCGATCCAGTTCACAATAACCTTGACCATTACAACCAAAAACTTATTTATTAATGAAAAATAATTAGACATCGATCACGCTTAATTTCCTCAAAAAATAAAGAAAGCCCCAACATGAGGTTGAGGCTTTGCCAAAAAATTAACTTACAAGAATTGAGTTATTTCACGCTGGTCACTCGACTTGCTTTCTCACCAGTTGCTGACACGGAACGGATAAACACTTCACCTTTCACATTTGGACGAGCATTATCTGCGTAAGTTAGCCAGTTCTTGCCGTCTAGAGAGTATTGAAGCTTCACCCCTGGGAACTGAACGTTCATTGCTAGCTTGCCATCTTCTACTTTCGCACCTGGTACAGGCAGGCGGTAGTCGATACCTGATTTTTCTAGCTTAGCCAGTTCACGTTGGCCAAGTACGTTCGCAAAGCGGTTGTAGTCTTGGTTTAGCGCGACTTTGTCTACTAGGTTAGAGTTTTGCGAGTATTCAACACCCACTTTGTAGTCGTTTTCCCAATCAGCACGGTGCCATGCACGCTCAGCGGCTGCTAGTACGCGAGGGAATACCATGTACTCGTATTGCTCATCGTTACGTACTGTCTCAGACCAAAGCTGTGCTGATAGACCGTAGAAAGGTTTCGCTTCGATTTCACCTTTACCAGTGAAGCCGTTACCATCGCGGTCTACAGAAGTTTCTGCGTTTTGAGGCATGTTCTCTGGTGCAAAACCAAACATCTTACGAGTATCTGTTGCACGTGTTGCCCAGTAGTAACCACGCTCTTTCGGGTCAACTTCGTACGGCATGTCCATGTACACGTAGTCTGGGTTAGAAACGATAACGTCGTAACCTTTCTTAGACCATTCGTACACTGATGATGTGCCCCCCCAGTAAAGAACGTCCCAGAAGTTAACACGTGTGTTTTCTGTTGCGAACGCTTTCTCACCTTCGCTGTACTTAAGGCCATCTTGCCAAGCTTGGAAGTTTGGAATGCCTTTCTCTGCCACCATCTTCGACACTTCTTCTGCAAAGTGGCTTGGTAGATGAGCAAAATCGCTTACCGTACCGTCTGCAATTAGCGTCTGACATTGTGGAGATTGTGCAAATGGCTTGTCTTGCTTAGACAAATCAATGTTACCCTTCCAGCTTACTTTGTCTTCTGCGTTGATGTCTTGCAGACCAGCGCCTAGCTTGATGTTCTTCGCTTCGTCACCACCAAAGTGCCATGTTGTTAGCGGCGTGCCCGCTTCTTGGTGCATTGCTGCTACTTCTGAAATCACTTTATCAACAAAGCGAGTGGAAGATTCCATACATGGATTGATGAAGCTTTGCTTGTTGTAGAACTGAACCGTCGTTACGTTCGATGTATCTTGAGGGTCCATCAGGCGGTACTCGTTCGCTTCGGCTTCTTTGCCTTCTTCCATCAGACGGTCGTAACGTGCTTCCATTGATATCACTGCTGCACGTGCGTGCGCTGGCATATCGATTTCAGGAATCACTTCGATGTTACGCGCTTTCGCGTACTTCAAGATGTCCACGTAGTCTGCTTTGCTGAAGAAGCCAGAGCCAAAGTTGTCTGTCGTTGCGCCTGAGCCAAGCTGAGGCAGTAAACAGCTTTTCTCTTCCAAATCGAAACAACGGTTAGCACCCACTTCAGTCAGCTCAGGCAGACCCGGGATTTCTAAACGCCAGCCTTCATCATCCGTTAGGTGAAGGTGTAGTTTGTTCATCTTGTACGCGGCCATTTGGTCAAGCGTTGCAAGAATTGCGTCTTTAGAGTGGAAGTTACGAGCCACGTCCACCATCACACCACGGTAATCAAAACGCGGCGCATCTTTAATAGACAGTTGTGGTAGAGAATCAGCATTTTGGCTATCTACCAGGCCAAAGATAGATTGTACTGCGTAGAAAGCACCTGCTTGGTCAAACGCTTTAATCGCAATACCGTCGCCTTTGATGCTCATTTCGTAAGCACCAGATTTTGCCAATTCACCGGTGAAGTCTGCAGGAACAACAGTGATGCTTACAGGAAGATCACCACGAACATCCACACCTACCACTTCTGCACGACCTTGAATTGCTGCGTATTGAGCCGCATCGAATGCGTCTTTAGGCAGCGCAATACCCGCCGCGATATCTACCGTACCTTTACCTGCTTCAACAGACATTGGCGTTGGTAGTAACGTGGTTGATACGTCTTGTTTTGCTAGATCTTCGTTCTTCTCGAAACGAGACACAGCGCTCGCAAATACGTTGTTGTCATCTGGCGTACGTTTTAGGTTGTTACCCTCAAGGCCAGTCACGAAAGATGCAACGTCTTCTGTGTTAAGAGAAGCGATCATCTTAGGCTCTGCATTTGGTGCAGCAACGAAAGCACCTGGCATGAAGTCAGTTTCAAATAGCTGCCAGTATTCAGCAACAAGAGGAAGCACAACCTCTTCACCCGCAGCAAAACCATCAAACTTATCTGTTGGTTCTAGTTTGTGTAGATCACCCGTTACGCGAGAGATTTTAAACTGTTCGTTTTCAACATCCAGAATCAGACGAATGCTATGGAAGTAAATAGCCCAATCTTTTGAGTCAACCGCTTCACCTTGGTTAACCAGCGTCATGTTTACCTTGTTACAAGACGCCCACTCAGCCCCTAAGTCCTGACAAGCAAGACCTTCGTTTGCACCGTGGTTAGTCAACACTTGGTATTGAATATCAAGATTATTAGCCAACGAATTTACAACTTGTTGTTCAGAGCTTTGCAGCGCAGAGCAACCTGCTAATGTAGTGATAACAGAAACAGCAATCAGACTAGGTTTAAACATCTTACTTCCCCAAAAAAGTCAGTGGTTCAAAACGACAATGATAAAAATCTCGGCCCCTCAAATGCGAGGTGCCTAACCGTTACATTCAACATACAACCTGTTATTTCTAAGCGTAAAATAAATAGAAATAGGAAGTGATCCAGTTCAAAAAATGACACTCAGAAAAAATAATAAAAACCTAATTTTCATGGAGTTACAATACACGTCAAAATCGAACAACTTGTTTTGACGAGTTTGCTGCGATCTAGGTCACTTATATTCATGAGTTACGACTGATTTTGTAAGATTTGGATCACGCCTAATTATTTTGTGAGCCATTAGTAAGCGAATTACCTATTTACCTTTCGTGAAGTGACTCTCATTTATTCGTCGTCAAAACTCGTCAATATTTTTAGAAATGACGATTTTGTCGAATACCCCACTGGAGAAATTGCACTTAACCTCACGCTATTTTGCGTATAAAGTTTAAAGGTATCTTATCTGAGGACCATTCTATGTTTCGTCTCTTGACGCTCATATCATCTCTACTTGTTACTTTGACTCCTTTTTCATCTTATGCAGAGCCACAGCATTGGTTAGCAAAAAAAGGGGAAACCGAACTTATGATTATTGGCTCGGTACATGTGGGGGATAAAACGATGTACCCACTCCCTAGAACGGTCATCCAGCATTTAAGCCAAAGCACAGGGTTGATTATTGAAGCAGACGTCAGGAATTCTGAAGGCTTGGTTTACCCACAAACAACCATTCTTTCTAAAGATGTTTTAGACAGAGCTCAACGTCGCCACTTAATTGAAATTGCCCAAGATTTAGGTTTGCCAGAAACTCAACTCCTAAATTCCCCACCTTGGATGGCCGCATTCACCATCCAACTCGCTTTAGTCAACAAACTGGGGTATGTCTCTGATAAAGGGGTCGACATGCACTTAATAGGACTCGCTGATAAAAAGCAAATCCCGGTCATTCCACTAGAGTCCGTGCAATTCCAAATCGATTTAATCGCAGGTCAATCAGAAGGCGGTAAAGAGATACTTCTCTCATCAATTGAAGAATATGATGGCGGAGAAGAGTTGGTTCAATGCTTGATAGAGAGTTGGAAGAGTGGTGATGGTAGCATGTTGGTCGAAGCCTCTTTGACCGATCATACAACAGAAGAGTTTAACCAAGCCTTTTTATACGAGCGTAATCGAGATTGGGCTAAAAAACTCGACACTGGCAGTGTTCTACCTCAGCAATCGGGTCGTTACACCGTTGTTGTTGGTGGCTTGCATTTAGTAGGTAAAGATAACCTGATTGAACTGCTTAAAAATCGGGGATTTAACATCAAACCACTGGGTAAGACGCGCCAAGCAAATTGTGATATCTAGTGATTGTTTGAAAAATGCCATTTAAATACAATTATTTAAATACAACCATTTAAAATTCATTCAAACTTTCTTATAAAACGCCGTTAAGCTAAGTGGATACAAAACAACTCATATGAAATTTAAATATTTATTCCTATACACGATTGGAATTATGCTCACTTCTTCGCTGTCTTATGCTAAACCGCCATGCAACGTAGAAGCTTTTCAAGCTATTGATATAACTCCGGAAGTAAAAGGCGGTGTTTTAGATAAAGAGAGTGGTCAATTTCTTATTACCGAAAAACCAATGATGCGTTGCGCGAACATCACGTTTTCAACAGCCCACACTCGAAATCGCGTTGCACATATGATGAACCAAGGCTTTGAAGCGGTTTACTATGATGGAAATACAAGCAAATCTCACTCAGTAACGTTTGATGAAGACGATTTAAAAGCGGGTTACGTCAAGATTGGGCCAAATCACCCAAAGACCGCTTATGTCTGTTTCACTACTTCTGAAACTCCTATCAATACTATCTCGTGTGACATCAAGTAATAAATTTACTCGCTCTTAAAAAATGAAAAGGCCCTACATTTCTGTAGAGCCTTCCTCTCAATACGTGTCGGTGAAGAGCCATGTTCTAACTTCAAGCGAACCCCATTTGGTTCGATACTATTGAAGTCTAAAATTACTAGCACTAAAAACGACGAAAGCCTGCTCATTGAGCAGGCTTTCTGAAAGTGGTCGGTGAAGAGGGATTCGAACCCCCGACCCTCTGGTCCCAAACCAGATGCGCTACCAAGCTGCGCTATTCACCGAGATGTTTAACTGAGGAATTGTCCCCGTCAACGAATGCGTATATTACGGATTCTGAACTGTGGCGCAAGTGCTTTTTACAAAAAAACCTTAGGTCTTAATTCGTTTGATGAATAACTGAACACTAGCACGTAAAATGTGACTGATAACTCACAACAAAATACAGTTTATTAACCTTAGCAACATAATTGATCCAGATCAGTGTGCAACAAGACACCGCCATTTAGTTTATTCCTGTCGGGAACATCTTGGAGGAAACGTATGGACTTTTGGCTTGATCTCCTATTTGGTAATGCAGTGGGTCTATCGTCAATGATAGTAATTTTTGGGGCAATTGGTCTGATGTTATTTTACGGCGGTTTCTTCATATACAAGATCATGAACGACAAATCTCCTCACTAGATCTCGCTTAGCTCTAGAAACGCTTTGCACCGGAGTCGGTTACTTGCCTACTCCGGTTTTTTATTTGATCTCAATGCACCACTCATTGATATAATCCTATTATTCTTCCCTGTTCTTAATGAGATTACTGCTATGTCTCACGACGACGATTTTGATCTATTTCAACAGATGATGGGCGATGTAAAGCCAATCACTCAAGACACCACCGAACACAAAAAAGTACACCAAGTAACAGAAGCACAGCTCGCAAAACGCGAAGCAGCAATCTGGTTAACGGAAGATGACCCAGAATACCTATCACTTGATCACGCTGAAATGCTCAAGCCAGAGGACTTTGTTGAGTTCAAACGTGATGGTGTACAGGACGGGGTTTACCGCAAACTTCGCCTTGGTAAGTATCCAATCCAAGCTCGCTTGGATTTGCACCGTAAAACATTGAAAGAAGCACGCGATGAAGTCGTGACGTTTTTAAAGCAATGCCTATCAATGGACATTAGAACGGTCGTTATCGTCCATGGTCGAGGAGAACGCTCAAATCCACCTGCAATGATGAAAAGCTTTGTTAGCAGTTGGCTACGACAAATAAAGGAAGTCCAATGCGTCCATAGTGCGCAACGCTTTCACGGTGGAACTGGAGCCGTTTACGTCCTACTTAGAAAAAGTGCGGAAAAGAAATTAGAAACCCGCGAACGTCACCAAAAACGGTTAGGCTAAATTTCACCCTAATGCTAGAATGCCCGCCCTTATTCTTCCTTCCCCTTAAAGGAAGCGAGCTTCATTCGCCGTTGTGAAACGTTAGGAGACAAAAATGTCACAAGACAACGCTAAACGATTAAATAAATTCATCAGTGAAACGGGGTTTTGCTCACGCCGTGAAGCAGACAGACTGATTGAGCAAGGCCGTGTCACCATTAATGGCAACAAACCTGAAATGGGGACAAAAGTGCTACCTGGTGATGATGTTTGTGTGGATGGTAATCCAGTGGCAGCAAAAGAGAAGCCGATTTATATCGCTCTCAATAAACCAACAGGCATCACCTGTACAACTGAGAGAGACGTCCCTGGAAACATCGTTGATTTCATCGGCCACCAAAAACGTATCTTTCCGATCGGCCGCTTAGACAAACCCTCTGATGGTCTGATCTTTTTGACCAACGATGGCGACATCGTGAACAAAATCCTTCGCGCAGGCAACAACCACGAAAAAGAGTACGTCGTACGCGTGGACAAGCCAATTACAGGAGAGTTTCTCAAACAGATGTCGAGTGGCGTTAAGATTCTCGACACAGTCACCCTACCTTGTAAGGTAACGAAAGAAACTAAATTCTCTTTCCGTATTGTGCTCACTCAAGGACTTAACCGTCAGATCCGTCGCATGTGTGAAGCGCTGGGCTATGAAGTATTCAAGCTGCGTCGCGTACGCATCATGAATATCTCTCTTGATGGTATTCCGAATGGAAAATGGCGTTACCTAAGTGACGAAGAAGTGGCAGAGATCCTAGCAATGTGTGAAGGCTCTGTAGGTACAGAAGAAGCATCAAAAACAGACTCTAGAGGTCGCAACATTCGTAAAGCGACCGACGCGAAGCTGTTTGATAGCCGTGAAGAAAACCAAGATTCTACTGCTCGTCGTAACCAGAAGACACGAACTTTCCGCGGTAACAATGCTGATGAGTTCCGTCATGCACCAAACTCGAAAAAAGGTCAACAAAAGCGTCGTCAGCGTGATGATGAAGGCGGACGTCCAGCTAAAGAACATTACAAAGCGAAACCACAAGGTGAACGCAGCAGACCGCAAGGCGAGCATGGTAAATCGCACCGTAAACCAGATGCATCGAGCAATACGCATTCAGCAAACAAGCCTCAATCACCGAGTAAGCCTAAGCAGCATTACATGAATCCAAATGCCGCGAAACCAAGCAAACCAGCTAAACGCACTGGTGGTACATTGAGTCTGAAGAAGTAACACTTCACTGACACAGGCAAGATCAAAAAAGGACGCTCATGAGCGTCCTTTTTATTTGTCATGAGTTTACAAACAAAGAGGTGCAAACTGACCACGAGTTAAGCTCAGCAAATCTCTCGGGGCTAACTCAATTTCTAAACCACGTTTACCAGCACTCACACAGATTTTGTCTTGCTCTGCTGCGCTTTCGTGCAAAAAAGTAGGTAAGGCTTTCTTCTGCCCTAGTGGGCTAATTCCACCAACGACATAACCTGTGGTCTTTTGGGCGATTTCCGGATCAGCCATATCGGCCTTTTTGCCCTTCGCTGCTTTCGCCGCCAGTTTTAGGTTCAGCTTTTGATCAACAGGGATAATCGCAACCGCAAGGTTCTTTGGCTCCCCGTTCAAGCAGAACAACAAGGTTTTAAATACTGTTTTCGGATCCTGTCCTAGCGCTTCAGCAGCTTCTAAACCATAACTATCGGCTCTAGGATCGTGCTCATATTGATGGATGGTGTGTGGAATTTTTTTCTTTTTCGCAAGATTAATGGCCGGAGTCATCAAGATTCTCCTCATAAAAACAAAAAGCGCAGACTGAATTGGATCTGCGCTTTTAGTTAATGATATCAGCGAGTTTGAGTCAATCGCTTTTTCTCTGTTGGGTTACTGATCAATCGCCGTATCAACTAAATACGTGATTTCACCTGAAGGGGCATACTCATTAACATCAATAGGGCTGTGTGTTTCTAAATAATCCTTCAAAACTTCAGCATCGGTAAAACCTGTATTTACATACCCTGGATGATCGTCGATTTTAGGGTAGCCATCACCACCAGCAGCATTGTAGCTTGGTACGGTAAAGCGGTAATTACCATCTAAGCGAAGTTGCTTATTACCAATAAACACATTGGTTACCTCACCATTATTGATACTCATCGCAATGCCGGCAAACTGTGCATAAGCTCCAGAATCAACAGGCTTAGTTGCAACGACATTTAGATAATCTAATACCTCTTTACCCGTCATATCAACGTAAGAAACCATATTGCCAAATGGCTGAACAGTGAGCACGTCTTTATAAGTAATATCACCCGCAGCAATCGAATCTCGAACACCACCAGAATTCATTACGGCGAAATCTGCTTTCGCACGTTCCATGTGAGCCGTTGCAATTAATCGACCTAAGTTTGTTTGCTGGTAACGAACCACATTGCGGTCACCCTCAAGCTTACCGTTAGATTCTGCAATCTTCACGTTTAGTTTGCCCTGACCTTTTTCTTGATAAGGACGAAGAAACTCAAGCATCGCTTCGTCTTGTTCAATCTCTTCTTGGATCAAAACTCGTTGCGACTGACCATCAACTTTAATTTTCTTTTTCAAGTTTACAGGGATTAGATCGTAGCTCACCATCGAGAGTTCGCCATTACGAAACTCGTAATCGGCGCGTCCCACATATTTCCCCCACTCATGTGCCTGAACAATAAAGGTACCATTTTGTTTATCGGGCTGACATTCATCACCTGGTTTAAAGTTCTTTTTGATAACGTTTGGACCTTCCATGCACACAGGTTCTTGTGAGTGTCCTCCAACGATCATGTCGAGATCGCCGTCATTCAAATAACGAGCTAACGCCACATCGCCAGGAGCATTGATGCCTCTATTACCATTTTCATAGTGTCCCATATGCGTGACAGCAAAAATCAGATCTGGATACTCTGTCTCTTTCAGTTCTGCAATCAACTTCTTGGCTTCTTCTTTCGGGTCACGGAAGTCAATTTGTTCAATGAATTCAGGGTTGCCAAGTTTCGCAGTGTCTTCGGTTGTAAGACCAATGACCGCAATTTTAATGCCCTGCTTTTTAAACATCGCGTATGGTTGGAATAAACGCTTGCCAGTATTTTTATCGTAAATATTGGCAGACAACATCGGAAAGTTTGCCCACTCTTGCTGCTTGAATAGCACGTCCAATGGATTATCAAACTCATGATTACCTAGAGCCATCGCATCGTAACCAATTTTGCTCATGCCTTTGAAATCCGGCTCGGCATCTTGTAAATCAGACTCAGGTACTCCTGTGTTGATGTCACCACCAGAAAGCAGTAACACGCTGCCCCCCTCAGCCTGTATTTCTTCGCGCAAATCATCGATTAACGTTTTACGCGCCGCCATGCCATATTCACCGTATCGATTTTGCCAAAAGCGACCATGATGATCGTTAGTGTGCAACACGGTCAATTTATAGGTTGTATCGGCATTCCATTCTGGTGCAGGTTGCGTAGCACACCCAGCTAACGAGGCCAAGATAGCGGCACTCAAAACAGTTTTGATCATCAGACGCTGATTCATTTAGTTACCTTTTTCTTATTGGGATTACTGACGCACATTTTAGGAATTCGATCTATTTGAAAACCACGTGCACCCTAACACATTGATTTAATAATTATGATGCATTGTTTAGCAATAACAAATTCATCAGTAACAAGTTTGAGAATTTACAGTTTTTCAGATAAAAAAATAGCCAACACTCGGTTGGCTATAGTATTTGTTACCACCAGTCATCTGGCGTTTACTTGATATCGATATCTGCAAAGCTCTTGATTAGATCATCAAGCGATTTCATTTGTGCTAAGAATGGCTCTAACTTGTCTAGAGGCAGTGCAGATGGGCCATCACAACGCGCTTGGTCTGGGTTTGGGTGCGCTTCGATAAATAGACCTGCGATGCCTGTCGCTAGACCCGCTTTTGCAAGCTCAACTGTCTGCTCACGACGGCCGCCAGATGCTGCGCCTGATGGGTCACGCATTTGTAGTGAGTGCGTTACGTCAAAGATGATTGGGCTACCTTTTGAAGCATTTTTCATCACACCAAAACCAAGCATGTCTACAACTAGGTTATCGTAACCGTGGCAAGAACCGCGCTCACATAGGATGATCTTGTCGTTACCGCATTCTGTGAACTTCTCAACGATGTTACCCACTTGACCAGGGCTCATAAATTGAGGTTTCTTCACGTTGATAACCGCACCTGTTTTAGCCATAGCTTCAACAAGGTCAGTTTGACGAGCTAGGAATGCAGGAAGCTGAATAACGTCTACCACGTCAGCGACAGGTTGAGCTTGTGCTTCAGTGTGAACGTCCGTGATGATCTTTACACCAAAAGTGTCTTTCAGCTCCTGAAAGATTTTCATACCTTCTTCCAGACCTGGACCACGGTATGAATGAACAGAACTGCGGTTTGCTTTGTCAAACGATGCCTTAAATACGTAAGGAATACCAAGTTTTTCCGTTACTTTTACGTAGTGCTCACAGATCTGCATCGCAAGATCACGAGACTCAAGAACGTTCATACCTGCAAATAGGGTGAATGGCTTGTCGTTAGCAACCTGAATGTCGCCGATATTAACGATTTTCTGTTCCATTTTGATTCTCTTTTTCTGTCCACGATACGCCACAGTTCGGCACATCGATAAAATTAGTGAAGTGTGACGTGCGTTTCACTCATCACATTAACTTGTGATTTTAGTAGCTCGGAAGCCGGATCGTCAGGGCATTGGTCAATAAAGTACTGAAAATCTGATACCGCTACTTGAGGGCACTCTAGCTGTTGGAAAATAAAACCACGGTCACGAATTTCGTATGGGTCATCTGGCACAAACGTTAGAGCAAGATTTGTACAACGTAATGCCAGCGTATAATGCTCTTCACGCAACATCGCACTTTTAATCAATGCCAACCAGCGACCAATAATTGTTGGGTTGTCAGCTTCCTCAAAATGTTCAGCCTTTAGCTGAGCTAGCGGTCCTTCCTGGCCAATAAGCCAAGCTTGAAGAATCCTTTCACCTACATACTCACCATTAAATGGGTTGATGTAGTCTGGCTTCTTATGCATCCAGTCGACTTTTAACAGGAACTGAGTAGGGAAAGTAACTCCCTTCAACGGGAACCCCAGCTTTTTGCCTAGGTATAACAAAATCGAACCTAAGCTCACAGGAATACCTTTTCTGCGCTCCAACACTTTATCGATGAAGCTGTTGTCCGAAATAAAGTATTCCTGCTCGTCGCCTTTGAATCCCCACTCGTGGAAAAACAGTCGTAGGAATGCATCAAATCGTTGCTCTTCATCGGTTTCATGAACAAGCGTGGCTTCTGCATCTTTGTAAAGACGCTCTAACTCTTGTTTCGCCCAATGTACTTTGGTTTCTGGGTTAATCGCTTTGTTTAGCTCAAGCGCACCTTCCACCAACGGTATATTGTCAAAATCTTCGTCAAAAAACTCTAACATGACGTCTATCCAAATAACGTAGGGCTCTTAGACACAGCAATGTTTGCAGCCATGACCAACCAACCTAATGCGCCGAAAAAGCCAAATATCTTCAGTAGGTTGTTTTTCGCAAGTTTCAATGAGAAGAATCCAAGCGCAATGTACGCCAGTACGCAGGTGATTTTGTTTGTTAACCACGGTGCGGCATCGGTAAACGGGATGAAACCAGTAATGAAAATAAGCGCGATACCTGACACTAGCAATGCAGTATCAACGATGTGGGGAAACACTTTCAAAAAGCGATTATTTCGCTTCGGTGAGTTCATCATCATTAACACGAATCGGATCGATAGTAGCGTCGCGCTGAGAGCGATCGTCACTAAGTGTATGTGTTTTAGAGCTACGTACATTTTTCTTCTCTTTTTAGTTAGTGTTTGCTGACTTCCATGATTAACTGGCCAGACAACCAAGTGTTACTCGATCGTTACCGCCATAATCTTTTTCCGTAGCGACCTGTTGGTAACCAAAGCCACGCATTATCTCACGCACCGCCTCACCTTGATCATAACCATGCTCAAATGCCAGCCAACCGCCCACTTCAAGATACTGACGAGCAAGATCCGAGATATGGCGAATATCAGCTAAGCCATTCTCTTTAGCAACTAATGCAGATTTTGGCTCAAAGCGCACATCACCTTGGGATAAATGTGGATCTTTTTCATCAATATATGGCGGGTTGGAGACAATTAAAGCAAACTTCGTACCCTCTGCAATAGGCTCGAACCAACTGCCTTGAGCAAAGGTCACATTTTTGATGTTTAGCTGCTCAGCATTGTACTCTGCAAGTGCTTTCGCTTCTTGCTTAAGGTCTACGCCCATCACTTGACGTTTTGGCATTTCAGATGCGAGTGCGATAGCAATTGCCCCCGTCCCCGTTCCAAGATCTAAAATAGGTCCTGTTTGCTCATAGGTCTTATCGAGTGCAACTTCGACCAAACGTTCTGTATCCGGTCTTGGGATCAAGGTGGAGGGAGAAACTTTGAACGGTAGAGACCAAAACTCTCGCTCACCAATAATATAAGCGACGGGTTCACCAGTTAAACGTCGTTCAAGTAGAGCATCAAACTGAGATTTTTGCTCTGCTTCTAACGCTTTTTCTGGCCAGGTCAGCAGGTAAGTTCGTGGTTTGCCAAGGACATGGCAAAGGAGTACAGCTGCATCGAGAGAAGGCGACTCTTTGCCGCCTTCTGCCAGTTTCGCCGTCGCACTTTTCAGTGCTTGCTCAATCGATTGAACTTGGCTCATCGATTAGCCGTTCTCTGCGAGCGCCGCAAGTTGGTCTGCTTGGTGCTCTTGAATCACAGGATCAATCAAGCTCTGCAGGTCACCTTCCATCACTTCGTTCAAACGATAGATGGTCAGGTTGATACGGTGATCAGACACACGACCTTGTGGGTAGTTGTATGTACGAATACGGTCACTACGGTCACCAGAACCTAGAAGGTTACGACGTGTATCAGACACTTCTGCGGCACGACGCTCTTCTTCCGCTTGAACGATACGAGCAGCAAGAACCGCCATTGCTTTCGCTTTGTTCTTGTGCTGTGAACGCTCATCCTGACACTCTACTACCGTACCCGTTGGTAAGTGGGTAATACGGATTGCAGAATCCGTGGTGTTAACGTGCTGACCACCCGCGCCAGATGCACGGAACGTATCGATTTTCAGGTCTGCTGCTTTGATTTCAGGCAGATCCGCTTCAGGGATTTCCGCCATTACTGCTACTGTACAAGCAGAAGTATGCACACGGCCTTGAGATTCAGTTGCAGGAACACGCTGTACACGGTGACCGCCTGACTCAAATTTCAACACGCCGTATGCACCGTCGCCGCTTACTTTCGCGATCATCTCTTTGTAACCACCGTGCTCTGCCTCGTTTGAAGACATGACTTCGATGCGCCAACCACGCTTTTCTGCGTACTTGCTGTACATACGGAATAGATCACCCGCGAAAATACCCGCTTCGTCGCCACCCGCACCTGCACGAATTTCTAGGAAACAGTTACGATCATCGTTCGGATCTTTTGGCAGAAGAAGAATCTGTAACTCATCAGTAAGACGCTCAATCGTCGCTTTCGCTTCTTTGATTTCTTCTTGCGCCATTTCACGCATTTCTTCGTCGTCTTCGTTTGCCATCTCTTCAGCGGCGACAAGATCTTCTTGTGCTTGTTGATAAGCTTGGAAGCACTTGGTTACTTCTTCTAGCTGAGAGTACTCTCTTGATAGAGCACGGAATTTGTCCTGATTTCCAATTACATCAGGATCACCAAGAAGATGTTGAACTTCTTCGTAACGTTCTACTAGCGTTTCTAGCTTAGTCAGAATAGAGGCTTTCATAGTGTCGTTTTCTTAATAAAAAGCGTGAGTTATAGATCATCCAAGCCAAGTGTTTGGCGGATAATCGTTAATTTTGCTGGTTCGCCTTGCTCAGCTGCACTTTGCAATGCGCGAGTTGGAGCGTGAATCAGTTTGTTGGTGAGTTTATTACTCAGCTCGCGCAGCACTTTCTCCGGATCTGCGCCTGCCGCTAAAGATTGCAAACTTTTGCTCAGTAACTCTTCACGAATTTCGTTGGCTGATTTGCGATAGTCGCGAATACTATCGACGGCTTGCAGTGAACGCAACCATGTCATAAATGCAGCGCTTTCTTCACTAACAATCGCTTCAGCTTGAATCGCTTCGACTTTACGCTGCTCAATGTTGCTGTCGATGATAGATTGCAAGTCATCAACAGAATACAGATATGCGTCGTTCAGTTCACCGACTTCCGACTCCACATCTCGCGGCACCGCAATATCGACCAACAAGATAGGTTGATGCCGGCGCTGCTTTAGAGCCGTTTCGACCATACCTTTGCCAATAATAGGCAATGGGCTCGCCGTTGAGCTAATCACAATATCCGCTTTCGCCAAATGTTCAGGAATTTCGTTCAAACTGATCACTTCTGCGCCAAATTGGTCCGCTAAGCCTTGCGCGCGCTCTTTAGTGCGGTTCGCGACAATCATTTTTGTGCAACCGTTGGACGCTAAATGCTTCGCGACCAATTCAATCGTCTCACCCGCACCAACTAAAAGCACGGTTGAATCTGATAACGACTCAAAAATATGTTTTGCCAGTGTACATGCCGCATAAGCCACGGACACGGCATTACCACCAATATCTGTCTCTGTTCTCACCCGTTTGGCGACTGAGAACGTCTTTTGAAACAGTTTATCAATCGAGGCATCGACAGCTTGATGATCTCGCGAGTCAGAAAATGCTTGCTTTACCTGCCCCAAAATTTGAGGCTCACCCAACACCAGAGAGTCAAGACCGCACGATACGCGCATCAAATGCTTTATTGCAGCTTGTTCTTCATGAACATACAAACTCGGCATTAAATCTTCGCGGCTCACTTGATGAAATTGAGCAAGCCAATCGATCAACTTGTTTCGCGCTCCTTGCTTAACATCGCAGTACAACTCAGTTCGGTTACAGGTTGAAACAATCACACTGCCGTTAACTGCTTCGTGCTCTCTAAGTTGCTCGAGTGCAGGGCCGAGTTTATCCGGACCAAACGCCACCTTCTCTCGCAAGTCGACAGACGCTGTATTGTGATTAATTCCAATAGCAAGCAAGGACATCTAACGTGGTATCTCTGGGATAGGTTATAAAATAGGTCCAGAATTTTACTGTAAGCACGCATTTATTGAAAGGGTAAGCCGGATTTGTTTTCCTAAGTGCGACTTTTCAATGCTATAGTTGTGAGCGATTCCCGATGAAACTGATTAATAAGCCATCAAACATGACGTTACGCTCCTTTATTCTTTTTTTCTTGTCGAGCTTACTGCTCGCTGGTTGTTCGTCCGTTCCTGAAAGTGTTACCAGCGTTGAATGGCAAGCTCATGAGCAGCGACTCGAAACCATCCGAGATTTTCAAGCAACGGGGAAACTTGGTTATATTGGCCCAGACCAAAGACAAAATTTAAACTTCTACTGGAAACATTCTTCAGCACTAAGCCAGTTGCGTTTAACAACGATTCTCGGACAAACGGCATTAAAGCTCACCATCACCCCACAAGGCGCCACAGTAGAAACTTACGATGATCAGGTCCTTTCTTCTCGCAGTGCTAATCAGCTGATTTACCGTCTTACAGGGTTGATGATGCCCGTCGATCACATGCCTGACTGGCTATTAGGTCTACCGACCGATGCCGACAAATTCCAACTGTCTCCAACCAATACACTGCAAGCGTTAAACAAACAAATTGGTTTAAATGATTGGAGTATTGCATATCAAAGATATGGCGACGTTCAATGGCATGAACAGTCTCTCCCTCTGCCAAATAAGCTGAAACTCACCACAGCTGATGTCAAAATAAATCTAGTGATCACAAAATGGAACATCACCCAATGATTGAACTTTCAACACGCTGGCCATCACCAGCGAAATTGAATCTCTTTCTACATATCAACGGCCGTACAGAGAATGGCTATCACGAGTTACAAACGTTATTCCAATTCGTCGATCACGGCGATGAGCTCACCATTCAAGCGAACCATTCTGGTGATATTACGATTTCTCCAGAGATAGAAGGTGTGCCTCTTCAAGACAATTTAATTTGGAAAGCTGCAACCGCGCTTCAAACTTACTCAAACTGCCCTTTTGGCGCGCATATTGAGCTACAGAAAGTGCTGCCTATGGGTGGAGGCATTGGTGGGGGCTCATCGAATGCAGCTACAGCATTAGTGGCACTGAATTACTTATGGCAACTGAATCTAACTGACGACGAACTGGCTGAAATAGGTTTAAAACTAGGCGCAGACGTGCCCGTATTTGTGCGCGGATTTGCAGCTTTTGCTGAAGGTGTTGGTGAAAAACTCTCTCCTGCTTATCCCGAAGAAAAATGGTATTTAGTCGTCAGACCGAATGTATCTATCGCAACCGTCGACGTTTTTTGTCATCCAGATCTGACGCGAAACACCCCAAAACGAGATCTAGAAACACTTTTAAATACGCCAAGCGTAAACGATTGCGAAAAAATTGTACGAATGCTCTACCCAGAGGTTGATAAGCAACTTTCTTGGCTGCTACAATACGCGCCGTCAAGATTGACGGGGACAGGATCTTGCGTTTTTGCTGAATTTTCGAGCAAATCTGAAGCAGAAACTATCCTTGCACAACTCTCTGATAAAGTCTCGGCATTTGTCGCTCAAGGGCGCAATATTTCGCCATTAAAAGAGACTTTGGCTGAATACCAATCAGCCTCACACCGACCTATTTAAACTGGACGCAAACCCGAGGTTTCCACCGTGCCTGATATGAAGCTATTTGCTGGTAACGCAACACCTGAACTAGCCCAACGTATTGCTGATCGTCTTTACATCTCTCTTGGTGATGCATCTGTTTCTCGCTTTTCTGATGGCGAAGTTGCAGTTCAAATCAATGAGAATGTTCGTGGTAGCGATGTTTTCATCATTCAATCCACTTGTGCACCGACTAACGACAACCTAATGGAATTGGTTGTTATGATTGATGCAATGCGCCGTGCTTCAGCAGGCCGTATCACTGCAGTTATCCCTTACTTCGGCTACGCTCGCCAAGACCGTCGTGTACGTTCTGCGCGTGTGCCAATTACTGCAAAAGTTGTTGCTGATTTCCTATCTAACGTTGGTGTTGACCGCGTTCTAACTATCGACCTACACGCAGAGCAAATTCAAGGCTTCTTCGATGTACCTGTAGACAACATCTTCGGCACGCCAGTGCTACTTGAAGATATGCAGGCTCGCGGTCTAGATAACCCTGTAGTGGTATCTCCTGACCTAGGTGGCGTTGTTCGTGCTCGTGCAACAGCAAAAGCACTAGGCGACATCGACATCGCAATCGTAGATAAGCGTCGTCCACGTGCAAACGTTTCTGAAGTAATGAACCTAATCGGTGATGTTGAAGGTCGTGACTGTGTGATCGTTGATGACATGATCGACACAGGTGGCACACTATGTAAAGCAGCTGAAGCACTAAAAGAGCGCGGTGCTAAGCGTGTATTCGCTTACGCTACTCACGCAGTATTCTCAGGCAACGCTGCGGATAACATCAAGAACTCAGTTCTTGACCAAGTTATCGTAACTGACTCTATCTCTCTGTCTAAAGAGATGGCTGCAACAGGTAAAGTGACAACACTAAGCCTATCTCGCATGCTGGCTGAAGCGATTCGTCGTATCAGTAACGAAGAGTCAATCTCTGCAATGTTCAACTAATACGAACATTTCAGTTACACTGATTTCAAAAGCACCCCTCTTTGGGGTGTTTTTTTATTTGTATCGATAGGCAGAAAATCCCTTGGTCGCCCACCGCGAGTTTTCTGTGCTATCATACTGCGCTTTTTGAGATTCCAGAGAGATCCTAACCTTGAGTCAACAAATCAAACTTCTTGTTGGTCTTGCTAATCCAGGACCAGAATACGCCAGAACTCGTCACAATGCGGGCGCTTGGGTTGTAGAAGAATTAGCACGCGTTCACAACGTTACACTGAAGAACGAACCAAAGTTTTTTGGTCTAACAGGACGCATTATGGTCAATGGCCAGGATCTCCGTTTGCTTATCCCAACCACCTTCATGAATCTATCAGGTAAATCGATCGCTGCGCTTGCGAAATTTTATCAAATTAAACCTGAAGAGATCATGGTTGCTCATGACGAGCTAGACTTACCGCCAGGTGTCGCTAAGTTTAAAAAAGGTGGGGGTCACGGTGGACACAACGGTCTGCGTGACACCATTAGCAAACTGGGCAATAACAAAGATTTTTATCGTCTTCGTATTGGCATTGGTCATCCGGGACACAAAGATAAAGTGGCGGGTTTTGTATTAGGTAAAGCGCCAGCTAAAGAGCAAGAGCTTTTAGATGCAGCAGCTGATGAGGCTGTTCGTTGTCTAGATATCCTGATTAAGGATGGCCTATCTAAAGCACAAAATCGCCTCCACACGTTCAAAGCTGAATAAGGTTACTATCATGGGTTTTAAATGTGGCATCGTTGGTCTACCTAACGTAGGTAAATCAACTCTGTTCAACGCACTAACTAAAGCGGGTATCGAAGCAGCAAACTTCCCGTTCTGTACCATTGAACCAAACACTGGTGTGGTTCCTGTGCCAGATCTACGTCTAGACGCACTAGCTAAGATCGTTAACCCACAGAGAGTTCTTCCAACGACGATGGAGTTCGTGGACATCGCTGGTCTTGTTGCTGGTGCATCACGTGGTGAAGGTTTAGGTAACAAATTCCTAGCTAACATCCGTGAAACAGACGCGATTGGCCACGTTGTACGTTGTTTTGAAAACGAAAACATTGTTCATGTTTCAGGTAAAGTTTCACCTATCGAAGATATCGAAGTGATCAACCTCGAACTTGCAATGGCTGACCTTGATTCTTGTGAGCGAGCGATTCAACGTAACGCGAAGAAGGCAAAAGGCGGCGATAAAGACGCAAAATTTGAACTAACCGTACTAGAAAAACTGTTACCAGTACTTACTGAAGGCGGCATGGCACGCACAGTTGAGCTATCTAAAGAAGAGTTAGCAGCAATCGGCTATCTAAACTTCCTAACACTGAAGCCAACTATGTACATTGCAAACGTAAACGAAGATGGCTTCGAAAATAATCCATATCTAGATGCGGTTCGTGAGTTCGCAGAAAAAGAAAACAATGTCGTTGTACCTGTATGTGCAGCTATCGAATCTGAACTATCTGAACTAGAAGATGAAGATCGCGAAGAATTCCTAGCAGATATGGGGATCGAAGAGCCGGGTCTGAACCGTGTAATTCGCTCTGGTTACGAACTACTGACTCTACACACCTACTTCACAGCAGGTGTTAAAGAAGTACGTGCTTGGACAATCCCTGTTGGTGCAACTGCGCCTCAGGCGGCAGGTAAGATCCACACTGACTTCGAGAAAGGCTTTATTCGTGCAGAAGTAGTCGGTTACGACGATTTCATCCAATTCAATGGTGAAAATGGCGCAAAAGACGCAGGTAAATGGCGTCTAGAAGGTAAAGACTACATCGTAAAAGATGGTGATGTTGTACACTTCCGCTTCAATGTTTAATTAAATGAATGAATTCTAAACACTTCATTTACACTAAAAGCCAGCTGTTAAGCTGGCTTTTTTAATACCTTAAGTAAATGAACAAAAATAAATTACGCAACTGCAAGCTAATTTATTTCCAGTTTTAGATCATAAACACGCCTCTTTGTTTAAAAAGGAAGCGAACGAGGTTTTTTCCGAAATTTATTAAAAAAAACTGTTGACGGATCTCACTCAACTTCGCATAATGCGCGCCGTTCCCAACGACAAGGCAACAAAGCGTTGAGAACAAAAAATATGGTTTTGGCTACGTAGCTCAGCTGGTTAGAGCACATCACTCATAATGATGGGGTCACAGGTTCGAATCCCGTCGTAGCCACC
>NZ_JAWOTB010000028.1:0-4802 GCF_033338655.1 Vibrio sp. Vb1729
GTTTCATTGAAACCTAATTTGATACCGAGGTATCTAATTGGATTATCATCAACGAGTGCCCACACAGATTGATAGGTTCTTATTTTTAAAGAGCTTTTCTAACATTTTCAGCAACTTAGTTGCTCGTCGTTAGGGGTGCGTATCTTACTTCACACCGTGAGAGAGTCAAGCATTTTTTTCAAATTTCTTTTCTCTCAATTCCGACTCGCTGTGTGACTTTCGTCTCACTCCGTGTCGGTGGATGCGCAGTATAGGGAGTTGAGAAATTAGTACAAGCGTTTTTTGCAAAAAAACTCTCAACCGAACAAATAACGAGCATTCTGCATAGATACTCAACGATCTTGTCTAATATTTCGGGTTGCAGAGGATCTTTTCATGATGAAACACCTGACTTCTGCATTAAAAGATCGCCGATTTCTTTGTGATTTTGATTGCTGATCTTATCTCTCTTGGTTCTTTTTTCTCTTTCTATCGATATAAAGATGAAAAAAAGAGCAGAACGATGACGAACTGCTCTTTTGGTCTTTGCTTTTTATTTGGGGTACTTCAGGTGAAGTCTTGGAAAAGTGTTTCTTCTATATATAGAAGAAAAGATCAGGGCATCCTTGCCCTTCTCTTTACGACAGATTAGTTAGGGGTATATCTAAATGTCGTTATTGTTCGATGACGCATTGAGCTCGTAAGAGTGGAGCATGCTTGCATTCCCAATGACGTCATCTTCGAGAGGAACTTAGTTCTTCAATACTTTTACGGTGTAGCTACCATCTTTTTGTTGGTATAGACCGTGGATGTCGGTTTCGAAACCTGGGTAATGCGCACCGATCTCACAAAGCATCTCTAGGAAATCCAGCACAGGGCGAGACTCTTGAGTCACCATTTCACCAGGAAGTACTAGTGGCACACCTGGAGGGTAAGGAAGGATCATGTTCGCACTTACGCGGCCAACCATTTCTTCCAGTTTGATTTCTTCGATGTTGCCACGAAGCTCTTCTTGCCATGCTGCGTGTGGTGTTACTTTCATTTCTGGAAGTACATCGAACGCTTTGTACATTAGCTCTGGTAGGTTGTATTTCTTAGTTAGGTCATGAATTGCTTGTGCTAGTTCTTGAACACGCATGCCTTCATAGAAGCTCGGGTCTTCGTTGTATAGTGAAGGTAGGAAGCTCTTGATGGTTAGGTTCAAGTCGTAGCCACGTTTAAATTCAGTTAGGCCGCGTAGCAATTGCATTGCTTTTGATTTGTCGATACCGATTGAGAATAGGAACAACAAGTTGTATGGACCTGTTTTCTCTACCACGATGCCGCGCTCGTCTAGGAATTTAGCCACCAGCGAAGCAGGAATACCTGATTCTTCTAGTTCGCCTTCTTTATTCATCCCCGGAGTCAGTAGCGTTACTTTGATTGGGTCAAGATACATGTGGTTGTCATCCATGTTCTTGAAGCCGTGCCATGTGTCGCTAGGGTCTAGTTTCCAACATTCCGTGGTATCGATGTTTTCTGGTTGCCATACATCGAAGAACCAGCTGTCGCTTTCTGCTTCTAGACGTTTGATCTCTTTACGGAAGCGGATTGCGCGATCGATAGAGTCTTGCATCAACTTCTTACCAGTGTTGCCGCGCATCATTGCCGCTGCAGTTTCAGTAGAAGCAACAATGCCGTACTGAGGTGAAGTTGAAGTGTGCATCATGAATGCTTCGTTGAAAGATTCTTTATCAAAGTCGCCTTTCACGTGAATCATTGAAGCTTGTGAGAACGCTGCCAACAGTTTGTGTGTTGATTGTGTTTCGTAGAACACTTTGCCTGGCATCGCTTCACCACTCATACCACATTTACCTTCGTAAATTGGGTTGAAGTTAGTGTAAGGCACCCAAGCACTGTCGAAGTGGATGTGTTTACAATCTAGCGACTCTTTGATGAATTGTGTGTTGTACAACAGACCATCGTAAGTTGAGTTAGTCACTACTGCGTAAGTTGGTGCTGTTGCACCTGGTGTTTTCGCCACTTTCTCTGCAATGATATCACGGCTGAATTCGCTTTGTGGAATACCGCCAAGGATGCCGTATGCGTTACGAGTTGGGCGGAAGTAGATTGGTGTCACGTCGCTCATCATCATTAGGTGGGTCAGAGATTTGTGACAGTTACGGTCAATCAATACTGTGCTGCCCGCAGGTGCTGAGTACATACCAACGATTTTGTTCGATGTAGACGTACCGTTAGTTACGATGTACGAGCTGTCTGCATTGAATGTGCGTGCAATGTATTCTTCTGCATCTTTATGTGGACCTGAATGGTCTAGTAGAGAACCTAACTCAGGCATTGAGATTGATACGTCCGCTTTAAATGTGTTTGGACCGTAAAAATCGTAGAAGATGCTACCAGCAGGGCTTTTCTGGAATGCAGTACCGCCCATGTGACCTGGAGTACAGAAGGTGTATTTACCTTCTTCTACGTATTTGAATAACGCTTTAGTGAATGGAGGCATGATGGCATCTTTGTATGCCTCAGTCGCTTGGTTGATTTTGATAGCGATGTCGTCAGCCATACCTAAAGCGTACTCGAAGAAGCTCACGTTTAGACGTAGGTCTGTTAGTGAAATGTCTAGAGTAGACTGTTCGTTAGCAAATGCGTGAACAGGCAGTTTTTCGTTGATTTGGCTGATACGTTCACATAGCTCTAGTGAGTATTTATCCCAGTCGAACAGCACACCGCAAATGCGTGGGTTCATCTCAATCATTTTGATCAAGTCTTTATCATCTACTGGGTAAACCACTTCGTAGCCCGCTTTCTCAAGAGCAACGTGAAGTTGACGAACTGGCTCTTCTTTAAAGAACACACCCATGTGGTTCAAGATAGCGAATATATTCATTTGGACATCTCCAAGGCGAATGAGGGCGCTCTTTGCCATTTACAGACAATGAGTAAGGTGAGCGCCGCGTGAATTTAGGTTTTATGGGCTGGCACCGTAGTGCCAGCGTTTTGGGGATTAGTTGCTTGCTTGGGCAGGCATGTCGTCAGCGTGCATTTTCACGTACTGAGCAAGACCTGCTTTTTTGCTGTAGAACATCAAGATAACTAGAGACACGATGAAGGTTGCTGTTAGCGTACCGCCCTCTGCACCTGCTAGTGCGATGAAGCAGAACAGACAAGCCACACCAGAGAACAGCATTACGAAGCCGTTGCGTGTTGTCATACCTTCGAAGCGAATCAAGTTAATGCTTGAGTAGAAGTAAGGCAGCATAGTTAGTAGAACTGCGTCAGTTGTTAGCTGGTTGAATAGGTCTGATGCGTGTGCTGTTTTAGAGCTGAAGAACATCAGTACAACCATCAGTGCAGTCATCTTGATTGACGCAAGGATTAGACCTTTCTTAGGCACACCGTTTTTGTCAGTTTCGCCGTAGATTTTAGGGAAGTTGCCATCGCTCGCGGCACGTTTACCAGCCTCGCCCACCAGCATCATCCAAGAACCTAGCGAAGTGAAACATGCTAGTGCTGTGAATGCTGATACGAATGGTGCAGTCCAGCTACCGAATAGCTCAGTGGTTGCCAATGCAAATGGCGCACCTGATGCCGCAACTTCTGACGCTGGGAACATGCCGCTGATCATTTGAGTTGATAGGATGTAAATCACACCTGCGATACCAGTACCTAACATAGTTGCTAGTGGTACAGTCCGTTTAGGGTTTTCTACCATACCAGTCGATACCGCTGCTGATTCCACACCTACGAATGACCATAGACAGATAAGAACCGCTGTTACTACCGCGTGGCTGTCAGTGCCTGCTGATACGTTCCAGTTTTGGCTGTAAAGCGCAGTATCGAAGTGCGTCCAACCAAATGCGGCTGTACCAACAACTGGGATAAGGATAAGAACTAAACCAAGCGTACATAGACGGCTTACCCAGCTACCACCAAGTAGGTTGACGAAAGTGAAGATCCATACCGATGCAATCGTCGCAATACCTGCTGGGATTGGGTTATTAAGCACAGGGAAGAATACTGAAAGGTAAGAAACACCTGTAATGGCAATAGCCAGGTTACCAATCCAGTTCGCGTGGTAATAAAGAACGCCCGTTTGGAAACCAAATACCGGAGACACTTCGCCAGCATAAGCGATAGGACCACCTTCTTGTGGGTTTTTGGTTGCCAGACGAGCGTAAACGAACGCCAGACTCAGTGCACCGACCAAACAGATCAGCCAACTGAAGATTGAAACAGAGCCTACAGAGGCAAGACTAGAAGGTAATAGTGCAATACCACTACCCATCATGTTACCGGCTACGACACCCGTACAGGCAATAAGGCCGATTTTTTTCGCATTCGATGACATAACATCTCCAAATCTATTCTACTCGAGTCAACATGACTCAAACTGAATGGTTATTAGCGAGATGCTATGAGGAAGAACCTGCTCGACCTCGCTAAATTTCGAAGTGAAGACTACGCCCAAAAACTGGGAAAAAAATAAACTTGGGGTTATCAATAAAATGATTAGTTAATCAACATCAAGTTGAGGTAAACATGATAAACACAAAAATATAAAACCATATTATTCATTTAGTTATAAAAAAAACATCAAACCTTCTACCGATAGATAAACTCTCATCAACTCGTTGGTCATCGCGATAAAAGTTATCAACCTCTATCAACTTCCCCATCCCGAAGGGTTAATTCCCTGAAGTGTTGATTCCATAAATCTCTCCCTGATCGCGCTTTTTGACCCACATCAATATTCATCTCGCCTGCAAGAAAGCATCAAAATCATTCTCGCCACATAACTCAGCCAAACGCTTCATACAATCAAT
>NZ_JAWOTB010000028.1:4902-30898 GCF_033338655.1 Vibrio sp. Vb1729
AGAGATAGAGATAGAGATAGAGATAGAGATAGAGATAGAGATAGAGATAGAGATAGAGATAGAGATAGAGATAGAGATAGAGAAGCAAAGCGGGTATGTATTCCCGTTGCAAGCTTGCGCTGTTAGCTCCTTCGTAAGTCATTGCCCCACCGCCTCACCCTTTTCACTTTTCGACAGCGACAAAAAAGCCCCTCACCGAAATGAGGGGCTAGCATTAGACTGACGTTGAGTCCGAGAGAATTAAAGTATTCGAACGACAGAAGGGTGAACGGCGCGATACATGGCGTAATCAATCGCCTTCATGTTACTTGGGAAGACCAAGTTTTCGCACAGCAGGTACGTCTCAACCGACGTATCAATATAGAAAGCTTCACTGTAAGACTCACTGGCTAAATCCAGATCACCATCCAATTCGGCGTGCTTACCGCGAATCACATAGGAAAGCACTGAATCACGTAACCTCAATGCCTGTCCGAGATGCCGCTTGGCTAACGCCATGTCACCAATGATGGTTTCGTGCAGTGCTAAAGCTTCATAAATTCGCGGTTGAATTGGCCCCACCATCATTTTCACATTAGTCTCTAGTGCTTCACTGAGCTGCTGCATTCGCCCTTTCTTCAACTCCTGTGAGAAATCAAGTGCCTTTTGTACATGGTAAGCAATCAACAACTCAGCTTGAACGTAAGCATTATCCGGCTCGATTTCTAAAATGTTTTCCATCAAGTCGATACCTTGGCGGAATTGTTTAGTATCAGAGACATTAAGGTAATGGTTAGCCTGAACAAACAACTCCAACGCGTCGGGATTCATTGGCATTCCCGCCACCAGCATCGTAGATTTCAATTTGGCATCCGATACTTTCAGCACTTGCATCAAATCCAACGACGCTTGTTGAAGCACTGTCTTTAAATGACTACTGGTTAACGCGTATTGACGACTAAACAACACTTTTTCAGATGAGTTATTGCGATATTCCACCTCTAAAAAGCTGCCACCGTCATTCTCACGAACTCTCACCACAACCGATTTACCAGGTACAATGCCAGAAGTAAACGACGCCTTCTTTAGCATGACTCGGTAATCACTGACTTGAGCAATGTCGGACATCAACTTTTGGGCGAATCCGTCTGCCAAATCGTAGCTTAATCCTTCATTCGTAAAATTATCTTGAAACTTGAACTCAATCAGATGGGTATCGATGGCTTGGGTAATACGCACTTCCGATTGCTTGTAGGTAAACACGCCCATCACTACGACCAACATACTGATCCAGATGAAGTTCATAATTCCCAATCGCCAAGGACTGATTTTGTTTTTGCTCTGAGGGGCTTTTTTCTCTTTTGACATCTCGCAGACCGCGCGAGTTAGAGGACCGGCAGGAAAGGTAACGGTTGGTGCTATAGGTAGACAATCCTCTTCCGATTCTTCAACCGAAGGTGGGATCTCTTCATTTTGCCGACTTGTGACAAACTCTTCATGCGTCATAGCAACCACGTTCGCTACCAGCTTATAGCCACGCTTGGGCACCGTGATAACGTAGTTGGTATTTTCCTCTCGACCGTCACGTAGTAGCTTACGCAACTCAAAGATGGATTGAGTCACCACTTGATCGGTCACAATCGCTCCAGCCCAAACGTACTGAATCAATTCCTCGCGGTTGAACACCTCATTCGCATGCTCCGCTAAGAAGTGCAAAAGATTAATTAAGCGTGGCTCAACAGTAACTTCCCTATCTTGTCGATACAGCTTATTTTCATCAACGCTCAAAACCCAGTCATTGATTTGAAAATAGACTCCAACCATGTATGAAAACTCTCGTATCTACAGACAGCGTTACGCTAGGAATCAGACAATGGTCGATTCCTACAAGTAACTAAAGGCAAGATTATAGGTGGGAAAGCAGCGTGTACCTAGAAAAGCAAGTCGCCAAAAATGCAAACTTAAGTTAAGTAATGCAAGAATGAGACTACTCAAGTGCTGCAAGGATAGAGCAATGTGTGGCGTCATCGTCTGTATGACCACAACAAGCATCATTAATCTTCTTTAACGCTCGGCGAATTTTCGTCAGCTCGTTAATTTTCCCATCAATCAGCTCTAACTTAGCAGAAGTAATGGCTTTTACCTCTGCACAGCTGTGTTCTGTCGCTTCTAACTTAATTTCTAACAGGCCTTTAATTTCATCCAGACTCAAGCCAAGATCTTTACCTTTGAGGATAAAGTGCACCTGCTTTTGATTCTCTTCATCATACAAGCGGTAGCCTGATTCGCTTCGCCCTGCGGGTTTTATTAGCGCGTTTTTCTCGTAGAAACGCAATGTATCGGCAGTCACACCACAACGTTTTGCCAGTTCACCTATCTGAAACATAACTTTCCCTATTAACTATCTCGTTACTTTTAAAGCTAAAGAACGACTTTTTTGCAATTATTTTTGAGATGCCAAACGATTGCGCGAGCTTTTTTGTAATAAATTGGTTAGAATACGCGCCATCAAATGTGGAGACTGTTTTCTAGTCAGAAAACACCCTGCAAAGGTCTTTACCAAAACTGGCCAATATTTTACCCCAAGAGGTAAAAACAAGTTCATTTTTGGCAAACATCTTTAACTCCGTGAATTTGAGGAAAATGGAAGCATGAATAACGCTCGTCCTATTCGCCGTGCGCTTATCAGCGTATCAGACAAAACAGGTATTGTTGAGTTTGCGCAAGCTCTTGCTGAGCGCGGTGTCGATATCCTATCTACTGGTGGTACAGCTCGCCTACTTGCCGAACAAGGCATCGCCGTAACCGAAGTCTCTGACTACACTGGTTTCCCAGAAATGATGGACGGCCGCGTTAAAACGCTTCACCCAAAAGTTCACGGTGGTGTGCTTGGTCGTCGTGGCCAAGATGATGACGTGATGGAAAAGCACGGCATCAACCCTATCGATATGGTTGTCGTAAACCTATACCCATTCGCAGAAACCGTTGCCAAAGAAGGCTGTACACTAGCCGACGCGGTTGAAAACATCGATATCGGCGGCCCAACAATGGTTCGTTCTGCAGCGAAAAACCACAAAGACGTGACTATCGTTGTTAACGCAGGTGATTACGGCCGCGTAATTGCAGAAATGGACGAAAACGACAAATCTCTCACTCTCGAAACTCGCTTCGACCTTGCCATCGCTGCTTTTGAACACACTGCCGCTTACGATGGCATGATCGCAAACTACTTCGGCACTATGGTTCCATCTTACGGTGAGAACAAAGAAGGTGATGAAGAAAGCAAATTCCCTCGTACATTCAACCAACAGTTCGAGAAGAAGCAAGACATGCGCTACGGTGAGAACAGCCACCAAGCAGCCGCATTCTACGTTGAAGCAAACCCACAAGAAGCATCCGTTTCTACTGCTCGCCAAATCCAAGGTAAAGCCCTTTCTTACAACAACATCGCAGACACGGACGCAGCGCTTGAGTGTGTGAAAGAGTTCAACGAGCCAGCATGTGTAATCGTAAAACACGCAAACCCATGCGGTGTTGCTCTAGGTAAAGACATCCTAGAAGCGTACAACCGTGCTTACCAAACTGACCCAACATCTGCATTCGGCGGCATCATTGCATTCAACCAAGAGCTAGACGCAGCAACAGCAACCGCTATTGTTGAGCGTCAATTCGTTGAAGTGATCATCGCACCTTCTGTTTCTGCTGAAGCGATTGAAGTGGTTGCAGCGAAGAAGAACGTGCGTCTACTTGAGTGTGGCGAATGGACAACTAAGACAACTGGCTTTGACGTGAAACGCGTGAATGGCGGTCTACTGGTTCAAGACCGTGACCAAGGCATGGTAAGCCTAGACGACCTAAAAGTGGTTTCTAAGCGCCAGCCAACAGAAGAAGAGCTGAAAGATGCACTGTTTTGCTGGAAAGTAGCGAAATACGTGAAATCTAACGCGATCGTTTACTCGAAAAGCGACATGACTATCGGTGTAGGTGCTGGCCAAATGAGCCGCGTTTACTCTGCGAAAATCGCGGGCATCAAAGCTGCAGACGAAGGTCTACAGGTTGAAGGTTGTGTAATGGCATCAGATGCATTCTTCCCATTCCGTGACGGTATCGACGCGGCTGCAGAAGCGGGCATCAAGTGTGTGATCCAACCAGGTGGTTCTATGCGTGATGACGAAGTTATCGCAGCGGCAGACGAACACGGCATGGCGATGATCTTTACCGGTATGCGTCACTTCCGCCACTAATCCTCTCGTCTTCACTGGGACGATAACTGCGTTGACGGCGTTCACTTATCCTAATCACATAGCATACTATGCTCATAGGAATAAGTTCACTTGTCGCCTTGTCCTCGTCCCACTGAATTAGAGAGGTCATACTCAGGTCTTTGCGAAATATCTGAGTTTGAGCAAACGGTATTTATAAGATTAAGGATTTTCATATGCGAGTTTTAATCATTGGTTCAGGCGGTCGTGAACATGCGCTAGGCTGGAAAGCAGCGCAAAACCCAAATGTTGAGACTATTTTCATTGCTCCAGGCAACGCAGGTACAGCACTAGAGCCAAAACTAGAGAACGTAAACATCGATGTAGAAGACATCGCTGGCCTTGTTGCTTTCGCCAAAGAGAAGGCGATTGAACTGACTATCGTTGGCCCAGAAGCACCATTGGTTATTGGTGTGGTTGATGCTTTCCGCGAAGCAGGTTTGCCAATATTCGGCCCGACCCAAGCCGCAGCACAGCTTGAAGGCTCTAAAGCGTTTACCAAAGACTTCCTTGCTCGTCACCAAATCCCAACGGGTGCCTACGCGAATTTCACTGAAATCGAGCCTGCACTGGCTTACGTGCGTGAGCAAGGTGCACCGATCGTGGTGAAAGCCGACGGCCTTGCAGCTGGTAAAGGCGTGATTGTGGCAATGACGCTAGAAGAAGCTGAGGACGCAATCAAAGACATGCTAGCAGGCAACGCATTTGGTGATGCTGGTAGTCGTGTCGTTATCGAAGAGTTCCTAGATGGTGAAGAAGCAAGCTTCATCGTGATGGTGGATGGTGAGAACGTTCTGCCAATGGCCACCAGCCAAGACCACAAACGCGTAGGCGACAAAGATACTGGTCCTAACACCGGTGGCATGGGAGCATACTCTCCAGCTCCAGTGGTAACACAGGAAATCCACAACCGCATCATGGAAGAAGTGATTTACCCAACAGTACGTGGCATGGCCTCTGAAGGTAACCCTTACACTGGTTTCCTATACGCGGGTCTGATGATCGACAAAGACGGCACTCCGAAAGTAATCGAGTACAACTGCCGCTTCGGTGATCCTGAGACACAACCTATCATGATGCGCATGGAATCGGATCTTGTTGATCTGTGCCTAGCGGCAATCGACGAGAAACTGGATCAAGCGGAATCGAAGTGGGATCCACGAGCATCGATTGGTATCGTGCTAGCAGCCGGTGGTTATCCAGCAGCGTACAACAAAGGCGACGTTATTTCGGGTCTGCCACAAGTTGAAATTGAAGGCGAAAAAGTCTTCCATGCTGGTACAGATAACAAAGATGGCGACATCGTGACAAACGGTGGTCGTGTTCTTTGTGCAACCGCACTTGGCAACAGTGTATCAGAAGCGCAGCAGCGTGCTTACGAGCTTGCAAAACAGATCCGTTGGGATGGCATGTTCCATCGCAACGACATCGGCTACCGTGCAATTGCACGTGAGCAAGAAAAATAAAAACAACATGAGTTGGCTAAAAAACAAAAGGCGCACTCAGCGCCTTTTTTATTGTTCTTGTTCGACAGAATTCGAAGCAATGTTTATTCAGAGATCAACGTTGGCCGAGAAACACAATCAAAGTCATCGTCATTGAGCATCAACAGTTCATCGACCATTGCTTTGTTTCGTGACTGCTTGCCGACAAAAGCCACATAACTGTCTACCGATGAGAGACGCTCGATAATAAATTTTGGCAACGTCTGATTAAACTCGAGTGTCGAGAACACCTTACCTTTGCAGGTTTCAAACGATTGACCATTCCAATAACCTTGAATAAGGCTCTGATTGTTACGAGACTGCGCCTTAACCGATGCCACTACGTCATTCGCTTCTGCTTTGTAGCGCTCTAATTGGTCATGCTGAAGTGGTAAGACTTTACGGTTAACACGATATTTTTGGTAAACCGCTTCGCCATCTTTATTGAAACGGATGTGGATTTGAAAAGGCACCAACTCTTGTTTGGTATCAACTTGCTCGCCTTTTCGAATCAACTCTCGCAACTCACCTTCATCCCAGCGATAATCACTCTGGAACCAACCATTGTCCCCCATAGTCACATAATCAGCCGCCGTACTCACACGAGTGAGTTTCTCTGTCATCCAGTACAAGCTGCTAGCATCTCCCGCAACTTTACCACCAGAAAAATGCGTGAATTGTTCTAAATTAGGAGTTTCAACCGACGAACAGCCAAAAAGGGTAAGGCTAGATAGGAGAAGTGAAGTGAGTAGATGTTTTTTCATGAAATTGCACCGAGGCAGGATACCTCGGTGCATTCTAACTTAGTTTACTGATTCTTTCAGCGCTTTACCTGCTACGAATGCTGGTACGTTAGCCGCTGCGATTTGAATCTCGTCACCAGTCTTAGGGTTACGACCAGTACGTGCAGCGCGGTGGTTTACTTTGAATGTACCAAAACCAATTAGTTGAACTTGGTCACCCTCTTTAAGTGCGCCAGTTACACCATCAAGAGTCGCTTCAAGAGCAGCTTTTGCTTGTGCTTTTGATAGGTCTGCTTTCTCTGCGATAAAGTCGATTAATTGGGTCTTGTTCATTAGGTTTCCCTTCTCATAGGTTATCGAATTCGTCTCACTCTAAAACATAAATGCCCCATCTGGCAAAGGTTTGTAAGCGATCTTTCGATTTTCTGACGTACTTTTAGCCATAATATGAGTAATAACTCACAATTTGTTACCACATACCCCCTGAAAACCCTTGCTTTCCAAGGTATTTGGACCAATTTATAAGTCACTTTTGCGGTTATAATAGCTGCAAATAACCACTATCAAACTACATTCAAGGGCAACTATGCTGCTGTTATCCATTTATATCTCTATTGCAATCGGCATTTCGTTTATCTGTTCGGTGCTGGAGGCGGTACTGCTGAGTATCAGTCCGAGCTACATTGCGCAGCTCAATCAACAGGGGCATCCCGCAGCTGGGCAATTGGCTAAGCTGAAATCAGATATCGACCGACCACTGGCATCTATTCTGACTTTAAACACCATCGCTCACACGATCGGCGCGGCCACTGCTGGTGCACAAGCTGCGGTTGTATTTGGTAGCGAAGCATTAGGTATCTTTTCGGCAGTGCTGACATTGGCGATCTTAGTGCTTTCAGAAATCGTACCGAAGACGATTGGCGCGACCTACTGGCGCCAGTTGGCACCCGCTGCCGCGGTCGCATTGCGTTGGATGGTATGGGCGCTTACACCCTTTGTTTGGTTCTCAGAGCAAATCACCAAGCGTCTTGCTCGTAACCACGAAGCTCCGAAGATGCGTGATGAGCTGTCTGCAATGGCGATTCTGGCACGTGAAAGCGGTGAATTTGCCGAGGGTGAATCAAAAATCTTAAGCAACTTGCTTGGCATCCAAGATGTACCCGTAACGCAGGTTATGACGCCACGACCGGTAGTATTCCGTGTCGATGCCACAATGACCATCAATGAGTTCCTAGAAAAACACAAAGATACGCCTTTCTCACGCCCATTGGTTTACAGCGAACAGAAAGATAACATCATTGGTTTTGTGCATCGCCTTGAGTTGTTCAAACTACAACAATCAGGTTGTGGACAGAAACAGTTGGGAGCAATCATGCGCCCAATTCAAGTGGTGCTAAACAATACCACTTTACCTAAAGTATTCGACCAGATGATGACTCATCGCTTACAGCTGGCACTTGTTGTTGATGAATACGGTACCGTGCTAGGTTTGGTAACGTTGGAAGATATTTTTGAACACCTCGTAGGCGAGGAGATCATCGACGAAGCAGATAAAAGCACTGACATGCAGGAGCTGGCTTACCAACGCTGGGAAAGCTGGAAAGAAATGCACGGCGTAATCGAAAGCCGCGATGACGATGAAGAAGATAACGAGCTGGAGAAGCAGGATAAAGAGCCAGAAGCTCAAGAGCCACCGAAACCCGACTCGAAAGAATCGTAATCAGCATTGGGCATAACCGCTTAAACGCACAAACAAAAAAGGCATCCAGTTAGGATGCCTTTTTCTATTTATTCAACGATTAAAGTGCAATACCGATGTTGCTCACACCTTCTTCACGTAGCTCTTCACGCAAATCTTTAATCAAGCTGATGTCACGTTCTACCGCTTCACGCAGCGGACGGAAGATAGCCCACTGGACGTCCCACTCTTCACATACGGCTTCGTTTTCTTTCTGGTTGTCGTTAGTGATTGGCTCTGCGCCTTGTGCTTGCTCTAGATCAGCAACGGTTTGTACCGACTGTTGACTCACTTTAAGCATTGAATCGAAAAGGTAATCGCGGTCCAATAGACCATGCAGTAACGTAGACAAACCCTGACACGCGTCCATCGCTGGGTAAACGCCGTAAAAATCGAACTCATCCGCACTTGGGAACAACTCTTCTAACTTCTCCAATTGACGTTCGAAGTTAATTTTCGCGTTCTTAACTGTCAAAATTTCCCATACACTATCAAGAATCGCTCGGTAAGCACGCGGGTCAGCAAATTCTGTATTCTCACAAAACATCGCATAGTTTGGATACATGCGTTCACACAGACACGCCATAAAGGTAATTTGTTGCCAAGGTTCTAGTTTTTCTAAACGAACCTGAAGAGGATTCTTAAGCATAGTCACTCAATCATTGAAGAAAAAAACAGCGAAAGTGTACTTGATTCATCACAGGGAAAAAAGTTAATGCCGCATTCAAATCAGATTTTCCTGCTCTCAGAGCATCGCGACACCTACAAAACGTTACTGGCAGAGAAAAATCTGCCCGATCTTTGCCTCACCGACCAACCAGAAGCTGCTCAGATCGTACTAGCGGATCCACCCTTACTATCACAAAGCTTAGACGAATTTTCACAGCTTGAATGGGTGCAATCCACGTTTGCTGGTGTCAACGCCTTAACATCCCCTAGCCTTCGTCAGGACTATACTCTAACTAACGTTCGAGGCATCTTTGGTCCACTGATTGCTGAATATGTTTTGGGTTACAGTATTGCCCATTACCGCCACTTTGCCCGATACCACCAGCAACAACAAAACAAACAATGGCAGCCTCACCTATACACGTCATTACAAAGTAAAACCATGGTAATTCTTGGTACCGGTAGCATTGGGGGCTATCTGGGCAACGCCGCTAAAGCAATGGGGATAAAAACTATCGGTATTAACCGCACAGGTATCCCTACTCCAGGCGGCGAGTTTCATCAGACCTTTCATATCAATGAACTAAGTAAGGCATTTGAGCAAGCCGACATCGTTGTGAATACTCTACCAAGTACACCTGAGACGCGACAGTTACTTAATCGTCAAACGCTCAGCCAACTAAATCAGGCGTTATTGTTTAACGTAGGTCGTGGCGACGTACTGGATGAGGCAGGGTTGCTCTTCGCTCTGAAAAACCGTTGGGTAGAACACGCCTTCTTAGATGTGTTTGAGCAAGAACCGTTGTCGGTAGAGCATCCATTTTGGAAACTACCGCAAGTCACCATCACTCCACACATTGCTGCGCTGAGTTTTCCCGAGCAAGTCATCGAGATTTTTGCTGACAACTATCTACGCTGGCGCGATGGGTTTTCATTAAATTATCAAGTGGATTTCGAAAAGGGTTACTAAGAATGTCGTTAGACGAGCTATTGCAGCAAGTGAGGGCCTGCCAGATCTGCGCGGATAACTTACCTTTGGGTGCAAACCCTGTCGTGCAAGCAGCAAAAGGGGCACGCATCCTAATCATCGGTCAGGCCCCTGGCACACGTGTACACAAAACCTCGATACCTTGGAATGACCCAAGTGGTGATCGATTACGCCAATGGCTCGATATCGACAAAGACGTTTTCTACGACCCAAATAAAATTGCCATTGTCCCAATGGGATTCTGTTATCCAGGCAAAGGGAACTCTGGTGATTTACCGCCTCGTAAAGAATGTGCGCCCACTTGGCATAAAAAGATTCTTGAGCAGCTGCCCAATATAGAGCTCACTCTACTAATTGGTCAGTACTCGCAGCAGTACTATCTCACCAACAAACCAAAGACGCTCACGCAAACCGTTCAGCAATGGCAAGATTGGGAACCGGACTTTATCCCGCTCCCTCACCCATCTCCACGCAATACATTGTGGTTAAAGAAGAATCCTTGGTTTGAATCTGACGTCGTGCCATACCTTAAAAAACGCGTTCACTCGATGCTTTAGGTCACCCATGATCTAATTGCTTGTTTATCTGTACAAGAAAATTAGAACATAAAACCCGAAATCATAAGTATTTGTTTATATTAAACTTTAACATCCAGTGTACAGCTAGAGTAGTAATTAGATCATAGTAGGCCAAATACTACTAGAGCTGTACAGCCTTGAGTCTCAGATAGAAAAACTGAATTTTAGGTAAAAAAATACCGGCACTGAATGCCGGCATTTGATTTCAAAAAGTCGAAGTTACTTGTGGTACGGCTTAGATAGCTCGTGTACCGCTTCCACAAATACACCCGCGTTTTCTGGCGGCACATCCAAATGGATACCGTGACCTAGGTTGAACACATGACCAGTACCTGCATTACCAAAACCTTCTAGAATACCCGCGACTTCTTCACGGATACGCTCTGGCGAAGCGTAAAGCATTGATGGGTCCATGTTACCTTGCAGAGCCACTTTATCACCGATACGTACTTTCGCGTCTGCAATGTTGATTGTCCAGTCTAGACCAACCGCATCACAGCCCGTTGCTGCGATTTGCTCAAGCCACATGCCGCCATTCTTAGTAAACAGTGTGACTGGCACGCGACGACCGTCGTTTTCACGAATCAGACCATCTACAATCTTGTGCATGTATTGCAGTGAGAACAAATTGTAATCACGAGGCGTTAGTACGCCACCCCATGTGTCAAATACCATTACCGATTGCGCACCCGCTTTAATTTGCGCGTTTAAGTACTCGATAACGCTGTCTGCCAGCTTATCTAGAAGTAGGTGCAGAGTTTGTGGTTCCGCGTACATCATCTTCTTGATCTTGGTAAACGCTTTAGAGCTACCACCTTCGATCATATACGTCGCAAGAGTCCAAGGACTACCAGAAAAACCAATCAGCGGCACTTCACCCTTCAGGTCTTTACGGATCTGGCGTACTGCGTTCATTACGTATTGCAGTTCACCTTCAGGATCTGGCAAACCAATTTTTTCCACGTCGGCTTTGCATGTAATTGGGTTATCAAAAACAGGTCCTTCACCCGCAGCAAAACGTAAACCAAGCCCCATTGCATCTGGAATCGTTAAGATGTCCGAGAATAAGATCGCGGCATCAAGAGGAAAACGGCGTAATGGTTGAAGTGTCACTTCGGATGCTAATTCTGCATTTCGACACAAAGACATGAAATCACCCGCTTCTGCACGAGTCGCTTTGTATTCTGGTAGGTAACGACCTGCCTGGCGCATCATCCATACTGGTGTGTAATCTACCGGCTCTTTTAAAAGCGCACGCAGATAACGATCATTTTTTAATTCAGTCATTCCGTAATTCCAACTGTTAGGCTTTCTGTGAAAGGGGGTATTCTATCACTGATTTAAGTCCAATAGCTGTGTGCTTTGCAACCTGGATCAAGTTATTAACTTTTAAATCAATGCTTAATTTGCACCCAATCGATATCAGTGTTAAAAATTTGTTCGCTAGCGAAAACTACAATTATAAACTGAGTACTTAGTACTCAGCATCTCATAACGACATCTTACTTACCCCCTCCCTCTCGGAGGGTTTTTTTTATCTATTTATCAGACAATTAGAGTCTATATCTTTCAGCGTTTGTTCGATAAGTGCTCTTGCAATCGTTCCTTTAGGCGCAACAGGCGGCATCTCGTCGATACCAAACCATTGTGCATCAGACAGCTCAGTGTAGTCTGGGCTTAACTCTCCGGATTCATAATCAGCTAAAAACCCCATCATCATACTGGATGGGAAAGCCCAAGGCTGGCTGCCAAAGTAACGAATATTTTTAACGAGAATTCCCGTTTCTTCATGAATTTCTCGAGCCACGCACTCTTCTAATGTCTCACCGACTTCTAGAAAACCCGCAATAACCGTATACATACCATTTCGATGCCTTGGATGTTGGGCTAATAAGATCTGATTTTCTTTACGTACAGCAACGATAATACACGGAAATATTCTAGGATAATGAAGGGTGCGACATTCACCACACTGCATGGCTAACTGGTTATTATTAAGAAAGTTTCTTCCTCCGCACTGTGGACAAAAGCGCAAACTTTGCGTCATGTGCCCATATTGCACAGCTTTACTTAACAACATAAATAATGGCTCAGGAAAATGCAGGCAGTCACGCAGGGATACTAAAGGTAGATCATGCTCTAAATCGGCCAAGTTAAGCCACATGACGGGCGAACCAGAATACTCACCAATGGGTCTTGCACTCGTTACTGGCAGTGATAACTGCTCTGCAGACCCGAAGGGCACAGCACCATCCACCAGCCAAATTTCACTTCCTGCAACAACACACCAGTATGCATTTATCGCGCGGTTAACATCACCTTTTCTTAACATTACACCATCCCTTTGCTTGAAGTTCGTTCATTTTACTGGCAATCTAATTTCATACTAGAGTTTATCGTTAAGTAAATGTGCACTCTAAATTCTAGTAAGGACAAGAGTTTGTAATAACTTTACTAACTTTGCTTTGCAAAGGATACGTTCGCCGATGGGCGATCAGATCATGAGGGCATGGTCATGCTAAGAAAATTCAAACAAACACAAGACCAGTGGGGTGGCTCAAGTGATGTCATTGATCACTGGTTAGAGACACGACAATCCCTGATTGTTGAATATTGTAAGCTTGCAGCGCTGCAACCTTGTTCGAAAACCAATGTTATTGAACTCCCATCTCCTTCCGAACTGCAGGATTTCTGTCAGCACCTCGTTGATTACATCTCCGAAGGCCACTTTAAAATTTATGACATGGTTATGGACCGTTGGAAAGCAACCGGCTTTGTCGTGACTAATGAGATCAATCAAACCTATGGTCAAATTGTTCTAACGACTGAACCATTATTGAACTTTAACGATAAGTACTCAGAAGTGACTGAAGATGATGAATTAAATGATTTCGATTCTGATATGTGTCTCATTGGGGAAATTCTTGAGACTCGCTTTGAAGTCGAGGACTATCTGATACAGCAAATCGCAGAAAGCCTGTCTATGCCACCTGGGGCTTAGTATTTGCAAACATTTAGAAATAGAGTGAGAGAAAAGACTGACGATCATCGTCGGTCTTTTTTGTTTCTAGCTTTATCGAAAATCCCACCGGAAGAACAAAGCAGTATAAAAAACTAAAAAGGCACCCGAAGGTGCCTTTTTCTTAAGCTTTTAACGATTACTCGTTATATGACTTACTCTTCAGAAGAGAAACCAGCGTTTAGAAGTGCCGCTAGGTTATCCGTTGCTTGCTCAGCAGAAGGACCATCTTGCGCTTCAGAACGTTTAGCTTGACGCTCTTGGTGGTATGCGAAACCAGTACCAGCTGGGATCAGACGACCAACAATTACGTTCTCTTTCAGACCACGTAGGTCATCACGCTTACCAGAAACCGCAGCTTCTGTTAGTACGCGAGTTGTCTCCTGGAACGATGCCGCAGAGATGAACGACTCAGTCGCTAGAGATGCTTTAGTAATACCTAGTAGTTCACGTTCGAAACGTGCAGGCTCTTTGCCTTCAGCTTCTAGGTTACGGTTAGCAATCTTAACTTGTGAGTACTCAATCTGTTCACCAGGTAGGAACTCAGAGTCACCAGAGTGGGTAATAGTACACTTACGTAGCATCTGACGAACGATAGTTTCAATGTGCTTATCGTTAATCTTAACGCCTTGTAGACGGTAAACTTCCTGTACTTCGTTAGCAATGTACTGCGTTACCGCGTGTACGCCACGTAGACGTAGGATGTCATGTGGAGACTCTGGACCATCTGCGATCACATCACCACGTTCAACTTTTTCACCTTCGAATACGTTCAACTGACGATGCTTAGGAATCATCTCTTCGTAAGCTTCACCGCTTTCACGTGTGATCACTAGGCGACGTTTACCTTTCGTCTCTTTACCAAAGCTCACAGTACCTGTGTGCTCAGCAAGGATTGCAGGCTCTTTCGGCTTACGTGCTTCAAATAGGTCAGCAACTCGTGGAAGACCACCGGTGATATCTTTGTTACCGCCAGACTTCTGAGGAATACGTGCTAGTGTTGCACCAACACCTACTGCTGCGCCATCTTCGATGTTCACAATCGCTTTACCAGGTAGGAAGTAGTGAGCTGGCATATCAGTACCAGGGATCATTACATCGTTACCTTGCTCGTCAACAAGTTTGATAGCTGGACGCATATCTTTACCTGCTGAAGGGCGAGCTGCTGGGTCAGTTACTTCGCTTGAAGATAGACCAGTTAGGTCATCAGTTTGACGAGATACTGTTACGCCGTCGATCATATCTACGAACTGGATGCGACCTGCTACCTCGGTAATGATAGGTAGTGTGTGCGCTTCCCAGTTTGCAACTGTTTCGCCAGCTTGAACTGTATCACCATCGCCTTTGCTTAGTAGCGTACCGTAAGGCAGTTTGTGTTTCTCTTTAGTACGACCAAACTCATCAACGATAGTTAACTCTGTCGCACGAGAGGTGATAACGATCTTACCGTCATCAGCCAATACAGATTTAGCGTTGTGTAGCTTGATAGAACCGTTGTTCTTAACTTGAACACTGTTCTCTGCCGCTGCTGTCGATGCCGCACCACCGATGTGGAACGTACGCATCGTTAGCTGTGTACCTGGCTCACCGATAGACTGAGCAGCAATAACACCCACTGCTTCACCTTGGTTCACTAGGTGACCACGTGCTAGGTCACGACCGTAACATTGTGCACAACAACCGAAGTCAGAATCACACGTTACTACAGAGCGCACTTTCATGCTGTCTACTGAGTTCTCTTCCATGATTTGACACCACTTCTCATCGATCAGGGTGTTACGTGGAATAAGAACGTCTTCAGTGCCAGGTATTAGTACGTCTTCAGCAACAACACGACCAAGAGCAAGCTCAGAAAGTGCAACTTTAACATCACCACCCTCGATGTGAGGCATCATGTCGACACCTTCGTGAGTGCCACAGTCATGTTCAGTTACAACAACGTCTTGAGCAACGTCTACTAGACGACGAGTTAGGTAACCCGAGTTCGCTGTTTTCAGTGCCGTATCCGCAAGACCCTTACGAGCACCGTGCGTTGAGATAAAGTACTGAAGTACGTTTAGACCTTCTTTAAAGTTCGCTGTGATCGGCGTTTCGATGATTGAACCATCTGGACGCGCCATCAGACCACGCATACCCGCAAGCTGACGAATCTGTGCTGCAGAACCACGAGCGCCCGAGTCCGCCATCATATAGATGCTGTTGAATGACTCTTGCTGTTCCTCTTCACCGTCACGGTTAACTACCGTTTCAGATGAAAGGTTTTCCATCATTGCTTTCGCAACACGGTCGTTGGTCGATGCCCAGATATCGATAACTTTGTTGTAGCGTTCGCCCGCAGTAACAAGACCTGATTGGTACTGTTCCTGGATTTCACGTACTTCTTCTTCCGCTTCTGCGATTTCAGTGTACTTAGCTGCAGGTACAACCATATCGTCGATACCAACAGATACACCAGAAAGTGCCGCGTATGCGAAACCTGTGTACATGATTTGGTCAGCGAAGATTACTGTGTCTTTCAGACCTAGTTTACGGTACGCCTCGTTAAGTAGGTTAGAGATTTGCTTCTTACCTAGCTTTTGGTTAACGATGCTGTACGGTAGACCAGCTGGCACGATTTGCCATAGCATTGCACGACCAACAGTGGTGTCTACCATCTTGGTTTCTGTAGTGCTGTTGCCATCTTCGTCTACAACAGTTTCTGTAATACGTACTTTAACGCGTGCGTGAAGCTCAGCTTGTTTAGTGCGGTATGCTTTCTCAGCCTCTTCTGGGCCAGAAAGGTACATGCCTTCACCTTTCACGTTGATCTTTTCACGAGTCATGTAGTACAGACCCAATACAACGTCCTGAGAAGGTACGATGATCGGATCACCTGACGCTGGCGACAGAATGTTGTTTGTCGACATCATCAGAGTACGAGCTTCAAGCTGTGCCTCTAGAGTTAGAGGTACGTGAACCGCCATTTGGTCACCATCGAAGTCCGCGTTGTACGCCGCACAAACAAGTGGGTGTAGCTGAATCGCTTTACCTTCGATCAGTACTGGTTCGAACGCCTGGATACCTAGACGGTGAAGTGTCGGTGCACGGTTCAATAGTACTGGGTGTTCACGGATTACTTCGTCTAGGATATCCCAAACGACCGCTTCTTCACGCTCTACCATTTTCTTAGCAGCTTTGATTGTAGTCGCAAGACCACGAGTCTCTAGCTTGCTGTAGATGAATGGTTTGAATAGCTCAAGTGCCATCTTCTTAGGAAGACCACACTGGTGTAGACGAAGGTATGGACCTACTGTGATTACAGAACGGCCAGAGTAGTCTACACGTTTACCTAGAAGGTTCTGACGGAAACGACCTTGTTTACCCTTGATCATATCAGCAAGAGATTTCAAAGGACGCTTGTTAGAACCTGTGATCGCACGACCACGACGACCGTTATCTAGTAGCGCATCAACAGACTCTTGCAGCATACGTTTTTCGTTACGTACGATGATGTCCGGAGCAGCTAGCTCTAGAAGACGCTTCAAACGGTTGTTACGGTTGATCACACGACGGTATAGATCGTTAAGATCAGAAGTCGCAAAGCGACCGCCATCTAGAGGTACTAGAGGACGTAGATCTGGCGGAAGTACTGGAAGTACAGTTAGGATCATCCACTCAGGGTTGTTACCCGATGCGATGAAGGCTTCTACCAGCTTAAGACGCTTAGTTACTTTCTTACGCTTAGTTTCAGAGTTTGTTGTCTCTAACTCTTCACGCATTTGTTCTGCTTCAGCGTGCATATCCATAGAACCTAGTAGGTCCTTGATAGCTTCCGCACCCATCTTAGCAGTGAACTCGTCGCCCCACTCTTCTAGACGATCTAGATACTCTTCTTCAGTAAGCATCTGACCTTTTTCTAGATCAGTCATACCAGGCTCTGTTACTACGTACATTTCGAAGTACAGAACGCGTTCGATATCACGTAGAGGGATATCCATTAGTAGACCGATACGAGACGGTAGCGATTTTAGGAACCAGATGTGAGCTACTGGTGAAGCCAGTTCAATGTGGCCCATACGGTCACGACGAACTTTAGTTTGTGTAACTTCTACACCACACTTCTCACAGATAACACCACGGTGCTTCAGGCGCTTGTACTTACCACAAAGACATTCGTAGTCTTTAACTGGACCAAAGATACGCGCACAGAACAGACCATCGCGTTCAGGTTTGAACGTACGATAGTTGATCGTTTCAGGTTTTTTAACTTCACCGAAAGACCATGAACGGATCATGTCTGGTGAAGATAGACCGATTTTGATTGCATCAAATTCTTCGGTCTTATGCTGTGCTTTTAGAAAGTTTAATAAGTCTTTCACAATCAGCTCCTGTAAGGAGTTAAAAGGAGCTCACTTGCTAAAGTGAGCACCTTCTTCCAAATAATCGCTTTGATTCTCTCGACTTTCATCAAGAGAGAAAAGGATTACTCTTCGTCTTCTAGCTCGATGTTGATACCTAGCGAGCGGATCTCTTTCAACAGTACGTTGAACGATTCTGGCATGCCAGGTTCCATGCTGTGGTTACCGTCTACGATGTTCTTGTACATCTTAGTACGGCCGTTAACGTCATCCGACTTAACCGTTAGCATTTCTTGTAGCGTGTAAGCAGCACCGTATGCTTCTAGTGCCCATACTTCCATCTCACCGAAACGCTGACCACCGAACTGAGCTTTACCACCTAGTGGCTGCTGAGTTACTAGGCTGTACGAACCAGTTGAACGAGCGTGCATCTTGTCATCAACAAGGTGGTTCAGTTTCAGCATGTACATGTAACCAACAGTTACAGGACGCTCAAACGCATCACCTGTGCGACCATCAAACAGTGTTAACTGACCTGATGTTGGTAGATCTGCTAGCTCAAGAAGTGCTTTGATTGACTCTTCTGGAGCGCCATCAAATACAGGAGTCGCGATTGGTAGACCGCCACGCAAGTTCTTGATCAGAGTACGTACTTCATCATCAGATAGAGAAGCAATGTCTACTTTCTGGCGAGTGTCGCCTAGATCGTAAACTTTTTGTAGGAACTCGCGGAATTTCGCTAGTTCTTGCTGCTCTTTAACCATCTGGTTGATCTTGTCACCGATACCTTTCGCTGCCAGACCTAAGTGTACTTCTAGGATCTGACCGATGTTCATACGCGAAGGTACACCCAGTGGGTTAAGTACGATGTCTACAGGCTGACCTTTCTCATCGTATGGCATGTCTTCAACAGGGTTGATCTTAGAGATTACACCCTTGTTACCGTGACGACCCGCCATCTTATCACCAGGCTGAATGCGACGTTTAACCGCTAGGTAAACCTTAACGATCTTCAGTACACCAGGTGCTAAATCATCACCTTGAGTGATCTTACGACGCTTAGTTTCGAACTTCTTATCGAAGTCGGCTTTTAGCTCATCCCACTGCTCAGCAAGTTGCTCAAGCTGAGTTTGTAGTGCGTCATCTTCTAGCGTTAGTTCTAGCCACTTCTTACGATCAGTTGTGTCTAGTTTCGCTTCAGAGTAACCGCCTTCAATCAATACAGCTTTAACACGGTTTAGAAGGCCGCCCTCAAGAATCTGGAATTCTTCAGTTAGGTCTTTCTTCGCTTCTTTAAGCTGCATCTGTTCGATTTCAAGCGCACGCTTGTCTTTCTCTACGCCATCGCGAGTAAAGACTTGAACGTCGATGATCGTACCTGATACAGAGTTAGGTACACGTAGTGAAGTATCTTTAACGTCAGATGCTTTTTCACCGAAGATTGCACGTAGTAGCTTCTCTTCAGGCGTTAGCTGAGTTTCACCTTTAGGTGTAACTTTACCAACTAGGATGTCGCCACCCTTAACTTCAGCACCGATGTAAACGATACCTGACTCGTCTAGTTTAGACAGAGCAGACTCACCTACGTTTGGAATATCCGCTGTGATCTCTTCAGAACCAAGCTTAGTATCACGCGCCACACAAGTCAGTTCTTGGATGTGGATAGTCGTGAAACGGTCTTCTTGAACTACGCGCTCAGATACTAAGATCGAGTCTTCGAAGTTGTAACCGTTCCAAGGCATGAACGCGATACGCATGTTTTGACCAAGCGCTAGTTCACCAAGGTCTGTTGAAGGACCATCAGCAAGAACGTCACCGCGTGATACAGGCTCACCTGGCATCACACATGGGCGCTGGTTAATACATGTGTTCTGGTTAGAACGTGTGTATTTAGTCAGGTTGTAGATGTCGATACCAGCTTCACCTGGTACTAGCTCTTCTTCGTTAACTTTAACAACGATACGAGAAGCATCTACTGACTGGATTACACCACCACGTTTAGCAACTGCAGTTACACCTGAGTCAACGGCTACGTTACGTTCAATACCAGTACCAACAAGCGGTTTGTCAGCTTTCAGTGTTGGAACTGCCTGACGTTGCATGTTCGCACCCATCAATGCACGGTTCGCATCATCGTGTTCTAGGAACGGGATAAGCGATGCAGCGATAGATACAACCTGGTTTGTCGCAACGTCCATGTACTGAGCGTGCTCACGAGGGTGTAGACCAGATTCACCTTTCTGACGAGCTGTGATCAGCTCATCTGCAAAAGTACCATCTTCGTTTAGCTTAGCGTTCGCCTGTGCGATAACGAATTGGCCTTCTTCGATTGCAGATAGGTAATCTACTTCGTCTGTTACTACGCCATCTACAACGCGACGGTATGGTGTCTCTAGGAAACCGTACTCGTTACAACGCGCAAACGCAGATAGAGAGTTGATCAGACCGATGTTTGGACCTTCAGGCGTTTCGATAGGACATAGACGACCGTAGTGAGTTACGTGTACGTCACGTACTTCGAAGCCAGCACGTTCACGAGTTAGACCGCCAGGACCCAATGCAGAAATACGACGCTTGTGCGTTACTTCTGATAGCGGGTTGTTTTGGTCCATGAACTGTGAAAGCTGTGAAGAGCCAAAGAATTCTTTAACTGCCGCAGAAATTGGCTTCGCGTTTATCAAGTCTTGAGGCATGATTGCGTCAAGATCGCCTAGGCTTAGACGCTCTTTAACTGCACGCTCAACACGTACTAGACCTACACGGAACTGGTTCTCAGCCATTTCGCCTACAGAACGGATACGACGGTTGCCTAGGTGGTCGATATCGTCCACTTCGCCCTTACCGTTACGGATCGCGATCAGCTTCTTCATCACTTCGATGATATCAGTTTCATCAAGTGTGCCTTGCTCTTGAGCATCTTCACGGCCGATAGAGCTGTTGAACTTCATACGACCAACAGTCGATAGATCGTAACGCTCTTCAGAGAAGAATAGGCTTTCGAATAGAGCTTCTGCAGCTTCTTTTGTTGGCGGCTCACCAGGGCGCATCATGCGGTAGATTTCTACCAATGCAGAAATACGATCAACCGTGCTGTCGATACGTAGTGTTTCTGACATGAATGGACCATGGTCTAGATCGTTCGTGAATAGAACTTCTAGCGCTTTGTGGCCAGCCTGAGATAGGTTCGCTAGTGCTTCCAGGCTGATTTCCTGGTTAGCGTTAACAATGATCTCGCCAGTTGCTTCATTGATGTAATCTTTAGATGCAACTTTACCAACGATGTACTCAACTGGTACTTCGATGTGATCAACGCCATCTTTTTCTAGTTGGCGGATATGACGAGCTGTTACGCGACGACCCTGCTCAACGTAAACTTTACCATTTGCTTCGATGTCGAATGACGCAGTTTCACCACGTAGACGATCAGGAACCAACTCCATCAATAGAGTTTGGTCTTTCACTTCGAAGTTCACTTTCTCGAAGAAGATATCTAGGATTTCTTCTGTCGACTTACCTAGTGCTCGAAGGATGATCGATGCTGGTAGCTTACGACGGCGGTCGATACGAACGTACAAGTTATCCTTAGGATCAAACTCGAAATCAAGCCATGAACCACGGTAAGGAATAACACGTGCGTTGTATAAAACTTTACCTGAAGAGTGGGTCTTACCCTTATCGCTGTCGAAGAACACGCCTGGGCTTCGGTGCAGCTGGGATACGATAACCCTCTCGGTACCGTTGATTACGAAGGTACCATTGTCTGTCATGAGTGGAATTTCACCCATGTAGACTTCTTGTTCTTTAATGTCTTTTACAGTACCTGCTGGCGCGTCTTTATCAAAGATAACTAGGCGTAGTTTTACACGTAGTGGCTTTGAGTAAGTTACACCGCGGATTTGACATTCTTTAACGTCAAAAACTGGCTCACCAAGACGGTAGCTAACGTATTGCAGCTCAGAATTGCCGTTGTAGCTCTGAATCGGGAATACAGAACGGAAAGCGGCTTCAAGACCGTATTGACCTTCAGGATCCTGTTCGATAAATTTGTCGAACGAATCGAGCTGGATCGATAGCAGGTATGGAATGTCCAAAACTTGTGGACGAGTACCAAAGTCCTTACGGATGCGCTTTTTCTCGGTATAAGAGTAAACCATGGGGTTCCTCAGCTCGCTGATAAGTGACCCAAACTGTCCGCCCGCTCCTAGTTACTTAAGGGGGGTAAGGGACAGTGACTAATATAGCTGTTTACTGTAGTGACATTTCATTTCGTAAGAATGAAATGTTTTTTGCATGGATATCAGGCGCTTAAACAGCGGGAAAATTCGCCTATACCCTACAGCGCAAAAAGGCCGGTGGTTAAAAAACCACCAGCCAATTAGCCGTTAGGCTAAGAAACTATGCAATAATTACTTAACAGCAACAGTTGCACCAGCTTCTTCTAGCTGAGCTTTAAGAGCTTCAGCTTCTGCTTTCTCAACACCTTCTTTAAGAGGTGCTGGAGCGCCGTCTACTAGAGCTTTAGCTTCTTTAAGACCTAGGCCAGTTGCGCCACGTACTGCTTTGATTACAGCAACTTTGTTACCGCCAGCAGCTTCTAGGATTACGTCGAATTCAGTTTGCTCAGCAGCAGCTTCGCCTGCAGCAGCGCCGCCAGCTACAACAGCAGCAGCAGCAGAAACACCGAATTTCTCTTCCATTGCTTCGATTAGTTCAACAACTTGCATTACAGACATTTCTGCAACTGCGTCTAGGATTTGCTCGTTAGTAATAGACATAACAATTCTCTTTTAAGTCAACAATAAGTTTATTAAGCAACCAGTAAAAAGCAAGGCTTATGCCGCTGCTTCTTGTTTTTGATCGCGGATAGCTGCGATAGTACGCGCCAGCTTGCCAGCCGAAGCTTCTTTCATGCACATCATTAGGCGTGCAATTGCTTCGTCGTAAGTTGGTAGTGTTGCTAGTACTTCAGCGTCAGTTAAAGCGCCTTCAAATGCAGCAGCTTTGATCTCGAAATCTTTGTTCTCTTTAGCGAAGTCTTTGAAAAGACGCGCTGCAGCACCTGGGTGCTCATTAGAGAATGCGATTAGAGTAGGACCAGTGAAAGTGTCAGTTAGACACTCGTACTCAGTACCTTCAACCGCACGACGAGCAAGAGTGTTACGAACAACTCTCATGTAAACGCCAGCTTCACGAGCTTGTTTACGTAGAGAAGTCATCGCGCCAACTTGAACGCCACGAGAATCAGCTACAACTGCAGAAAGTGCACCACTGGCAGCTTCGTTGACTTCAGCAACAATTGCTTTTTTGTCTTGAAGGTTTAAAGCCATCTTGGATTTACTCCTGGTTGTCGTTACACCACTCACTATCATCACGACAGTGAGAGCTATTGAGGTGCTTCCCCAGAAGAAAGTTAACTATATTACATAGAGCTTTCTGTCAGTTCGGGCACCATCTACGTAGGATAATTAAGTTTGCTTTTACACAAACACCTACGGTCTTGGACGGAGACTGGGTCTTAATTCATTTCGAACTAGGAGACAGTTCAAAGAACCAAAGTTCAGCCCCAACCACAAATATTAGGCGCAAAATTATACACTAATTTTGCGCCTAAGCAAATAAATTATGCTTGAGTGTTCAGGCTAGCCTGATCAACAGCAACACCAGCACCCATAGTAGTAGAGATGCTTACTTTCTTCAGGAAAGTACCTTTCGCTGAAGATGGCTTAGCTTTCTTCAGAGCAACTAGAAGTGCTTCTAGGTTCTCTTTGATCTGCTCAGCAGAGAAGTTTGCTTTACCGATAGTAGTGTGGATGATGCCGTTTTTGTCGTTACGGTAACGAACCTGACCAGCTTTAGCGTTTTTAACTGCTTCAGCAACGTTAGGAGTTACAGTACCAACTTTAGGGTTTGGCATAAGACCGCGAGGACCTAGGATAGTACCTAGTTGACCTACAACGCGCATTGCATCTGGAGAAGCAACAACTACGTCAAAGTTCATTTCGCCTTTCTTAACTTGCTCAGCAAGATCTTCCATACCTACGATGTCTGCGCCAGCTTCTTTAGCTGCTTCAGCGTTAGCACCTTGAGTGAACACTGCAACGCGGATTTCGCGGCCAGTACCGTGAGGTAGTACAGTTGCACCACGTACGTTCTGGTCAGATTTACGAGCATCAATGCCAAGGTTAACAGCAACGTCTACAGACTCAACGAATTTAGCAGTCGCTAGTTCTTGAAGAAGAGCAACAGCTTCGTTGATTTCGTATTCTTTAGTTACGTCAACTTTTTCGCGGATTACGCGCATGCGCTTAGTTAGTTTTGCCATCTTATTAACCCTCTACCACTAGGCCCATTGAACGAGCAGTACCAGCGATAGAACGCTTCATCGCTTCGATGTCAGCACCAGTCATATCAGCAGCTTTAGTTTCTGCGATTTCTTGGATTTGAGCGTCAGTTACAGTACCAACTTTTTCAGTGTTTGGACGACCTGAACCAGACTTAACGCCAGCAGCTTTCTTAAGAAGAACAGCAGCAGGTGGAGTCTTAGTTACGAACGTGAAAGAACGGTCGCTGTATACTGTGATAACTACTGGAGTTGGTAGACCTTTCTCAATAGATTCTGTTTTTGCGTTGAACGCTTTACAGAATTCCATGATGTTCACACCGTGTTGACCTAGTGCAGGACCTACTGGTGGACTAGGGTTAGCCATACCAGCAGCAACTTGTAGCTTGATGTAAGCTTCAACTTTCTTAGCCATGATAATTCCTAAGTTTGGGTACAAACGCTAATCGCGGATCAGCTCCCCGTTTGTGTAAGAAACTTTTTACTTCACTTGAAGTAAAAAGGCGCGAAATTATAGTCATAATCCGCGCCTTATACAACCCTAAAAAGGTGATTTTTTATACTCTTTAACGAAGAGTCTTAGTCCAGCTTTTCAACCTGACCAAATTCAAGCTCAACTGGTGTCGCACGACCAAAGATCGATACAGACACTTTCAGGCGGCTCTTCTCGTAATCCACTTCTTCAACAGTACCGTTGAAGTCAGCAAATGGACCTTCGTTAACACGTACCACTTCACCCGCTTCGTACATTGTACGCGGACGAGGCGCTTCACTCGCTTTCTCAAGACGATTAAGAATCGCGTCAGCCTCTTTATCCGTGATAGGTGCCGGACGGTCTGAGGTACCACCAATGAAGCCCATGACACGCGGCACACTGCGTACTAGGTGCCATGATTCATCGTTCATAATCATCTGAACAAGGACGTAACCTGGGAAGAACTTACGCTCAGACTTGCGACGCTGACCCGCGCGCATTTCCACTACTTCTTCAGTAGGAACCAGTACTTCACCGAATAGCTCTTCCATGCCGTGCATTTTGATATGCTCGCGCAGAGATTGAGCTACACGACCTTCAAATCCAGAGAAGGCTTGAACCACATACCAGCGTTTTTTTGGAGCTTCACTCATGAATAAAAACCCTCTATACCCCAGTTGCTAGAGCTACTAGACGAACCATAATTCCGTCAATACCCCATAGCACTAGAGCCATTACAATACTTACAGCTAAAACGATCAGTGTTGTTTGCATGGTTTCTTGGCGAGTAGGCCAAACAACTTTACGTACTTCCATACGAGATTCTTTTGCAAAACTGATCGCTGCTTTACCTTTAGTCGTTGTTGCTGCAACGCCTAAGGCAGCTGCAATAAGAACAACAACGCCTGCAGCACGAACCACTACAGACATTTCACCATACAGGTAATTACCCACAACAGCGGCAGCTGCCAATACGAAAGCGGCTACCCACTTAAACGTATCTGCTGCGTTTGAGCTATCAGGAGTTTCAGCATTATTTGCTTTCATAAAACCAACCTGTTACAAGTCTTAATATAGACGACAACAACCCCGCTGTTGCAGGGCAAACTCCATATCGCTGAAAAAATCAGCGTACTCTTCTTAAGATTAAGCCTCTTTGCTTAATCTTGCTCTGCGCCCAACCCACTTCTGAACAAGAAAACAGCAAAAATAATGTTGAGTGCAGAAAAAGGGCATCAAATGATGCCCTTTTTGCTACTGGTTCGTCAAATCTAATTCAAGATTTTCCGAAAGCATCGCTAATTCGCTATGAATTAGTCGAAGATCTTAGCAACAACACCAGCACCTACTGTACGGCCACCTTCACGGATCGCGAAACGTAGAC
>NZ_JAWOTB010000029.1:0-26053 GCF_033338655.1 Vibrio sp. Vb1729
CTAGCGGTGCCGATGAGGTTTCTTCGGAAAGGTTTTTATCGTTATTTTTTTGGTCGTTATTTTTACTTGTCATGCCTATATCCTGTGTAGCTAGGGCTGGAGAGCCGCCAGTAATTCTTGGTTAGATGCGCTTCCCGTGCATCTCACGCGAGTGAACCCCCTTTGAATTGCGATGTCAGCGATACGCTGACTGGGGATATACAACTCTTGTTGATTAAGCCAAGTCAATTGCTCCGACGTCAATTGGCTGCACAAATAATCCAGTTGTTCACCACTGGTGACAATAATCTGGTTAATTTGTAGGTTTTTCCATAGTGAGATACAGCTTACTGGATCGAATGGGATGAATTCTCTCTTGTAAGTCTCACTATAGTGAACTTTTGCGCCACGCCTCACCAATGCATCTTTGATCAGCTCTCTTCCGCCGTTACCACGAAGGATAAGAACTTGTTGTTGTGCCACATTGTTGAGCTCTGGCAGTCGCAATAAGTGTTCACTATCACTGACTTGGGGATAGTGTACTTTCTGTTGGGTACATTTGCTTAAATAGTGTGCTGTTTTTTGACCAACGGCAAGGTAAATAGCTTGTTTCGGCCATGACATCCCGTTGCTGGCTAAGATTTGCTGTGCACATTGCACTGCATGTCGACTAACAGCGATAACAATTTGAGCTTGATGTAGATGTTTAGAGAGGTGCGTGTTCGTGAGATCGGCGACAATGTCGATCAGAGGATGGTGATATGCGGAAATGCCGTGCCTTTCGAGCAGAGAGCAAAGCGCGCTGCCTTGCTCTCCCGGCCGAGTGACCAACACTGCCATGGTTATTCGTGATCTGCGTACAGCTTAGTTAGGATTTCACGAGCGCCGTTATCTAGCAGCTCATTGGCTAGCTGCACTCCTAATGCTTCGCCGTCTTTACGATGGCCACGAATTTCACCACGCACAATTTCGCTGCCATCTGGTTCGCCAACTAATGCGCGTAGCCAAATGTTGTCGCCGTCTAGCAGGGCATAGCTGCCGATAGGTACCTGACAGCCGCCTTCTAGCGTAAGGTTCATTGCGCGCTCACACAAAACGCGGTCTACGGTGTCTTGGTGGTTAAGTGGCTCAAGCAGCTTAAGCAGTCTTTCATCGTCAAGGCGGCACTCAATACCGACAGCACCTTGCCCTACCGCTGGTAGTGATTGCTCTGGTTCGATAAAGCTACGAATGCGCTCTTCAAGCTTCAATCGTTTGAGGCCAGCCGCAGCAAGAATGATTGCATCATACTCACCCGCATCTAACTTACCAAGGCGAGTGCCCACATTACCGCGAAGCTCTTTGATGATGATGTCCGGACGATATTCTTTCAGTTGGCATTGACGGCGCAAACTGCAAGTACCAACCACGGCACCTTGAGGGAGCTCATCAATGTGGCTATAGGTATTAGAGACGAAGGCATCACGAGGATCTTCACGCTCACAAATGGTCACGAGGCCAAGGCCTTCTGGGAAATCGACGGGTACGTCTTTCATTGAGTGAACGGCGAGGTCTGCACGTCCTTCTAGCATCGCGATTTCAAGCTCTTTTACGAACAAGCCTTTGCCGCCAACTTTTGCTAGTGGTGTATCTAAAATCACGTCACCTTTGGTCACCATGGTTACTAACTCGACTTCCAAGCCAGGGTGAGCGGCTTGAAGGGCGTCTTTAACAAAGTAAGCTTGCCATAAAGCAAGAGGGCTTTTTCGAGTTGCAATGCGAATCGGTGTGGATTGTGTCATGATCTTCTCAATGCTGTTTGGATTTGGGTTTATCCTACCATTGTCATCAAGAAATGCTTACTGTTAGTTCGTTATCTCTGAAGGCTATGAATGGAATTACATGACGTTATGAAAATAGTGTGACTGGATTCTCAATTAGACTAAGGACTATTATTAGTAATAGGTAATAAGAGCGACACTACCGCGCGATTAATTTTGTGACTAAAGTATGGTTTTGTATCCAGAGTGATACGCGGGCGTGAAGCTTTACCCGCACCAATAAAAGTGTTAAATTGATCACGTTTTTAAGCCATTTTGGTTTAAAACGTCAGCAGATTTTCGTGATTGTTCAACCAAGGAATTCCCCTTGCAGGCTTACACCCAAAAAATCATCCAGCGACTAGATAATTTGAATCAGCAGCGAGTTGATCGCGCGCTGGCGCTTATGGATTCGCAAAGCCAGCAAGTCTTCCATTTGATTCCTGCCTTGTTGAACTACAACCATCCTGTAATTCCTGGCTATTATGATGCCGATGTCCCGTTTGGTGTGCATGGGCTTGAACTAAATAGCATTCAGCAACAATTCATAGATGATATTCAACTTGCCATTGGTCAGCCGCTCAAGACGGTAGAAAAGCCCGCTATATTGGGTTTGTACACCATGGGCAGTACCTCCTCGATTGGTCAAAGTACTTCCAGTGATTTGGATATTTGGGTGTGTATTTCACCAGAGATGGATTGTGACGAACGCGAGTTATTGACCAATAAATGCCTACTCATCACGGATTGGGCACAAAGCAAAGGCGTGGAAGCGAACTTTTTCTTAATGGATAAAGAGCGCTTTAGAAGCAATCATTCTGAGGAGATGACAGGTGATAACTGTGGTTCATCTCAGCACTTACTTTTGCTAGATGAATTCTATCGTAGTGCGGTGCGTATTGCCGGACAGCGTTTGTTATGGCAAATCGTGCCGCCAGAAATGGAAGAGTGTTACGACGAGTACGTTTCTCAACTGTGCAGTGATGGTTACATCGACTGTAGTGAATGGATCGACTTTGGTAAATTGAACTGCATTCCTGCTGAAGAATACTTCGGCTCGAACTTGTGGCAGTTATACAAAAGCATCGATTCTCCCTACAAATCGGTATTAAAAGCCATCTTGCTAGAAGCTTACTCGTGGGAATACCCGCATACTCAATTGTTAAGCATCGACACTAAACGTCGTTTCTTTGCCCATGAGCCTGATCTCTATGGCATGGATGCGTACTACTTAATGTTGGAAAAAGTAACCCGTTACTTAGAGCGAATTCAAGACGATACACGTTTGGATTTAGTGCGTCGCTGTTTCTATCTCAAAACCCATGAAAAACTATCTCGTGAGCCGAATGTTGGCTCAGTAGCTTGGCGTCGTGAAGCGCTGAGCGATATGATTGCAAAATGGAATTGGGACGCCAGTGTCGTTGCAGAGCTCGATGACCGCCGTAATTGGAAGGTTGAACAAGTAAAGGTGGTACATCATGCATTGCTGGATGCGTTGATGCAAAGCTACCGTAACTTGATTCAATTTGCGCGTCGTAACGACATCACTTCTGCTATCAGTCCGCAAGACATCAGTATTTTGGCCCGTAAACTTTACGCGGCTTTTGAAGTATTGCCGGGCAAAGTAACGTTACTAAACCCACAGATTTCACCTGATCTGCACGAGCCTGACTTGAGCTTTATCGAAGTGAAAAAAGGGGGAGTGAACAAGTCTGGTTGGTACCTCTATAAACAACCACTTATTGCGCACCGCATTTTGGGGCAACCATATCTAGAGCATCATGAATACTTGAGTAAGTTGGTTGCTTGGGCATTCTTCAATGGCTTGATCACTGAATCGACTCGTTTACATGCCGTGGTACGTGAAGCGCAGCTAGATATTGATAAGTTTTACCAAATGGTGAGTGACTTACGAAATACTTTTGCGTTGCGTAAGCGTCGTCCATCTATGCAGGCGCTAGCGAGTCCTTGTGAAATAAGCCAGCTTGCGATGTTCATCAACTTTGAAAATGATCCGACGTCTGAACTTTCTGGTCGTTCGTTGAAAGTGGATGTTAAGAACACCGATATTTTTAGCTTTGGTCCAGAACATAAAAATTTAGTCGGCAGTGTTGACCTTGTTTACCGTAATTCTTGGCATGAAGTGCGTACGCTGCATTTCAAAGGGGAAACGGCGATGCTGGATGCACTGAAAACCATTTTGGGCAAAATGCACCAAGATGCGTTGCCACCAGAATCAGTGGATGTGTTCTGCTATGCGAAGAACATGCGTGGTGTGATGCGCAATATGGTTTACCAGCTTTTAGCTGAATGTATCGACTTACGCTTGAAACCAGTAGAGCAAGAGAAACGTCGCCGCTTTAAAGCGATGCGTCTTGGTAACCAGACTTATGGGTTGTTCTTTGAACGTCGTGGTGTGTCGGTGCAGAAGCTAGAAAATTCCATCGATTTCTACCGCAGCATTTCCACTAACAAACTCAAAGGCTCGCCGCTGTTAATGCTCGATCGTGAGCAAGAATATCAAATGCCTGAAGCGGTGGATGGGTTTGCCAGTGAAGGTCTAGTGCAGTTCTTCTTTGAAGATAACGAAGATGGCTTCAATATTTATGTGTTGGATGAGTCAAATCAAGTGGAAGTGTACCACCAATTTAGTGGCTCCAAAGATGAAATGATTTCGTCTGTAAACAGTTTCTACACGTCGGTAAAAGACGATAGTCGCGTCGCGTCGAAGTTTATTAACTTTAACCTGCCTCAGTACTATCAAATTATTCACCCTGAAGAGGGGAATGCGTATATCATTCCTTACCGTAATGACGGTTGTTCACCGAGTCGCCCGACCAAAACTGTGAACGCGTAATTAAACCCGTATCAATAAACAAAAAGAGCACTTCGGTGCTCTTTTTGTTTTGGTGACGATTGACCAGAATTATGCCCAATCAATGGCTTCGCCCGCGTGCTTTTCACATTCTTGCTTCACCATTTCAAATAGCTCCATACCCGTTTTTGAGCAGGTCCATTTACCTTCAATAAGTTTGAAGTGGAAACCACCAGATTTGGACGCTAGCCAGATCTCATGCATCGGCTCTTGGCGATTAATGATGATTTGGCTGCGGTCTTCAAATTCCAATGTCATTACGTTGCCAGTGACTTCGTAATCAATGTCTGCGCCTGAATCATCGATGGATTCTTCGATGATTTGCATCTGCGCATCCACCAGTTGATGAAATTCAGTATCGTTCATCCGTCTATCCTATTGCTTTTCCTGAGTGTGGTGCGATTATAGGGGGCATTGATTCAATAATCACGATATGCGAAATGAAAAAATTAGTTACTGTGTTGTTTGTGATGGTTGCCGCGACCTTAGCGGGGTGTGGTCAGTCTGGCTCACTATACATTCCAGATGACACTCAACAGAATGAGCAATCACAATAAATAACCGCACCTTAGGGTGAAATTAGGGTTCAGCAGTCGAATAAAATAAGGGAAGCGAATTTTGGATTACTTCAACTATCAGGATGATGGCCAGCTTTGGGCCGAAGACGTCCCACTTCAAGCTCTTGCAGAGCAATATGGCACTCCTCTTTACGTATATTCTCGAGCCACGCTAGAGCGCCATTGGAAGGCGTTTGATAGTGCTGTGGGTCAGCATCCTCACCTGGTTTGCTACGCGGTGAAAGCCAACTCAAACTTAGGCGTATTGAACACGCTAGCGCGTTTGGGATCGGGTTTTGACATCGTGTCGGGTGGTGAACTTGAGCGTGTGATTGCCGCAGGCGGTGATCCGAAAAAAGTCGTTTTCTCTGGTGTTGGTAAAACACCGGCAGAGATGAAGCGCGCTCTTGAGCTAGGTATCAAATGTTTCAACGTTGAATCTGAGCCAGAGCTAGAACGTTTGAACAAGGTTGCGGGTGAGCTTGGTGTGATTGCGCCAATTTCTCTGCGTATCAATCCAGATGTCGACGCGAAAACACACCCTTACATTTCGACTGGTCTTCGCGACAATAAATTCGGCATTGCGTTTGATCGTGCGCCAGATGTTTATAAATTCGCGCAAAGCCTGCCGAACTTGAATGTGCAAGGCATCGACTGCCACATTGGTTCTCAGCTGACCAATATAGACCCATTTATCGACGCGACAGACCGTTTATTGGCCCTGATTGATGATTTAAAAGCACAAGGCATTAACATTCGTCACCTTGATGTCGGCGGCGGTTTGGGTGTGGTCTATCGTGATGAATTACCACCTCAGCCTTCTGATTACGCCAAAGCGTTACTAGGCCGTCTTGAAAATCACCAAGACTTGGAGCTGATCTTTGAGCCAGGCCGTGCAATTGCTGCGAACGCAGGTATATTGCTAACGCGTGTTGAGTTTTTAAAACATACTGAGCATAAAAACTTTGCGATTATCGACGCTGCAATGAACGACTTGATGCGTCCTGCGCTATACCAAGCATGGCAAGATATTGTGCCAGTTTCACCGCGAAAGGGTGAAGCTCAGACTTACGACTTGGTTGGTCCTATTTGTGAAACCGGCGACTTCTTGGGTAAAGATCGCGCACTCGTTTTGCAAGAAGGTGATCTACTCGCGGTTCGTTCAGCAGGTGCCTATGGTTTTGTGATGTCTTCGAACTACAATACTCGTACCCGAGCGGCAGAAGTGATGGTGGACGGTAAACAAAGCCACTTAGTTCGCCAGCGTGAGGAGCTGACCAGTTTGTGGCAGCTGGAACAGATTCTACCGGAGTAAGACACAACAAATGCATTTCCACTTTTCCAAAATGCACGGTTTGGGCAACGACTTCATGGTCGTCGACTGTATTACCCAGAACGTGTTTTTCTCGCAAGACCTGATCCGCCGCTTGGCGGATCGTCATACTGGCGTTGGTTTTGACCAATTGCTTGTGGTAGAGGCCCCTTACGACCCTGAAACCGACTTCCATTATCGGATTTTTAATGCCGATGGTAGTGAAGTTGAACAGTGTGGTAACGGTGCACGCTGTTTTGCCCGCTTTGTTCGCTTGAAGGGGCTGACCAATAAATACAGCATCAGCGTGAGCACCAAGAAAGGAAAGATGATTCTCAACATCGAAGATGATGGGGAAGTGACGGTCAACATGGGCGTGCCAGAGTTTGAACCGAACAAAATTCCTTTCAAAGCGAAGCAAAAAGAGAAAACTTACATCATGCGAGCAGGCGACAATACCTTGTTTTGTGGTGCTGTGAGCATGGGTAACCCGCACGTAGTGACCGTGGTCGACGATGTGGATACGGCAGAAGTGGAAACTCTCGGTCCGCTGCTTGAGTCGCATGAGCGTTTCCCAGAGCGCGTCAACGCTGGCTTTATGCAGGTGATGAGTCGTGACCATATTCGTCTTCGAGTTTACGAGCGAGGCGCAGGAGAGACACAAGCTTGTGGTAGTGGTGCATGCGCGGCAGTCGCGGTTGGGATTCTGCAGGGCTTGTTGGATGAAAACGTTAAGGTTTCTCTACCTGGTGGTGAATTGCGAATTGCATGGCAAGGTCCTGGTAAGCCGTTGTTTATGACCGGACCTACAACGCATGTATTTGATGGTCAATTGTCTTGCTAGTTGAAGAAAAAGGAAACGGTTTGTCTCAAGTAGAAGCAGATGCCTTAACGGCTGAAGTAGTGGCCGAGTACCTCAAAGATCATCCAGACTTTTTTGTGCAACGTCCGGAGCTTGTGGATCGTTTATCTTTCCCACACTCAGACTTAGGCGCGGTATCTTTGGTACACATCCAAATGAATCGCCAACGTCAGCGCATTGAAGAGTTAGAGGAAGAGATCACTACACTAATGTCGCTTGCGGCGAACAATGATCGCACCTTTTACGAATTTATGGATTTGCAGGGGCAGATTCTAAAGTGTGGTGACTTTAAACAAGTCATTCATTCTATCGAAGATAAAGCCAAAGCATTGGGCTTACGTGCGTTTGTTCGATTGTTTAGTCAATGCGACGCATCGATTCAATTGAGTAAGGAAAGTTATCAACGCTTTGCGACCACTCACTTAAATGGCAAAGATGCGTACTTAGGACGTCTTCGCAAAGTGGATCGTGAAGCTTTGTTTGGCAACATGGAAGTGCCGGAAATGGGTTCCTATGTGGTACTGCCGCTCGTGAAACAGCAAACACTGGGCGTGCTTGCTTTTTCTAGTGAAGATGGCGGCCATTTTCAGCCAGATATGGATACCTTGTTTTTGCGTCACCTATCATTAGTAGTGGCACATCTCGCTCAAACACTGGTATGGCAAAGTTACGATGACGACAACTCCCAACACTCCTCTGCCAAATAGTCTGCAAAAGCCTCTTGAGTGCTTCTATGAATTCTTACGAAGCGAAAAGGGGCTTAGCCTACATACTCAGCGCAATTACAAACAGCAGCTAGAAACTATGGCGCAGCACTTAGCTGAAATGGGGCTCAAAGATTGGTCTCAAGTGGATGCTGGTTGGGTGCGCCAATTAGCAGGTAAGGGCATGCGAGAAGGCATGAAAGCCAGCAGTTTGGCAACGCGCCTCTCATCGCTGCGTAGCTTTTTCGATTTCCTTATTCTGCGTGGCGAGATGTCGGCTAACCCAGCCAAAGGGGTTTCAGCACCTCGCAAAAAACGCCCGTTGCCCAAAAACCTCGATGTTGACGAAGTGAGCCAATTACTTGAAGTCAACGAGGACGACCCGCTGGCTGTGCGCGATCGCGCCATGATGGAGCTGATGTACGGCGCCGGTTTACGTTTGGCTGAGTTGGTGGGTGTGGATGTACGTGACGTACAACTGCGTAGTGGTGAGCTTCGTGTTATTGGTAAAGGCGATAAAGAACGTAAAGTGCCGTTCTCTGGGATGGCAACCGAGTGGGTTGGGAAGTGGTTACGCGTTCGTGGTGATTTAGCCGCTCCAGGTGAGCCCGCCTTGTTTGTATCTAAGCTCGGAACGCGTATTTCGCATCGTAGCGTGCAAAAGCGCATGGCTGAATGGGGGCAGAAACAGTCTGTCGCAAGCCATATTAGTCCGCATAAATTGCGTCACTCATTTGCGACACATATGCTCGAATCAAGCAATAACTTACGTGCGGTGCAGGAGCTTTTAGGGCACGAGAACATTTCGACGACCCAAATCTACACGCACTTGGATTTCCAACATTTGGCGCAAGCCTACGACCAAGCCCACCCACGCGCACGCAAAAAGAACGGGGAGTGAGCCGAAGTATGAAATTTTATCGCCGTATCGAGCCTATTAAGGCAATGACCTTTGACCTAGATGATACCCTCTATGACAACTATCCTGTGATCGTTCGCATGGAGCGTGAGTTGCTATCTTGGCTCAAGCACCATCATCCAGCGGTTGCTCATATGAACAAAGCGGATTGGTTTGCTCTCAAGCAGCGTGTTGTGCAGCAACAACCCGAGCTGAAGAGCGATGTCACTTTATGGCGTTTAGTGCAACTTCAGCAAGCCTTCTCCCAAGTAGGCTACGACGAAGACGCAGCACATGCCGCCGCGAAAGCCGCAGTAGACGTTGCGTTGGACTGGCGTAGCCGTTTTGAAGTGCCGCAGCAAAGCCTCGATGTACTGGAGGAACTCGCGCAGCACATCCCGTTGGTGGCAATCACCAACGGTAATGTGGATTTAGACCGCATCGGTCTTACGCCTTATTTCCAACAGGTACTTAAAGCAGGGCCAGATGGATTGGCGAAACCCGCAACCGATATGTTTACTAAAGCGAAGCGATTCTTGGATATTCCTGCGGAGAATATTCTGCATGTCGGTGATCATCTAACCACGGATGTGCATGGTGCAAAGTTGGCTGGTTTTGCAGCCTGTTGGTTTAATGATATGAATAAAAATGTCATTAACCATTCAAAAACACGTACTTTACCTGATATTGAAATCAATAGTTTGCAGCCGTTACTCACACTTTTTTAATTGCTTTCGCATTAATCCATTCTAATCTCATTTTGTGTCTAGAAAAGCAGCGCAAAGCCACGTAAATTATTCTCTATTAAATAAAAATAGTAACGCCACACGTCGTGGTGAAGATAGTGTTACGGCAGTGGTAGGTCCATGCGAGCTTTTTCAAAACTGGTTCACGATGTCAGTCAACTGAATGACTTTTTAGTCACTTTTCCGACTTCTTCAGATAAACAATATTTAGTACAAATATTGTCGACGCAATCGCGCGAAATTACGACCACACTTGCAGACGCCGTTTTGTCGTCGCTGCCGAATGCTCATGTTATGGGGCATAGTACGCGTAATGTGATTCTGGAAGGGGAGATATTTACCTCTGGTTGCCTAGTGAGTGTGATTGAATTTGAGCAAACCACGCTGACTTCTGCGGTACAAACATACTCTTACTCCCCTGACATTGATGGCGGGGAACTCAAGCGCTCTCTTCTAATGCAGCATAATTCACAGGTGATCCTCAGCTTTGCTGTGCAAATTGAACGACGTGACTATCCCTTGTTTCAAACCTTCGCCAGTGAAGAAGTAGTGATTTCTGGAGGGTTGGCGCAGAGTATTGACGATGGCTGCTGGGTGCTATATCAAAACCGAGTTTACGATAACGCTGTGGTTGCCGTAGCTTTGCACAGTGATACTTTGAAGCTATGGACTGATGCGTATTCGGAATGGAACCCGATTGGCATGCCACACAAAGTCACTCATGCAAAAGGAACGCGCTTGTATTGTTTAGGTGAGAAGAAAGCGCTGGACGTATACAAGCGTTACTTGGCGGATGGCCATGACGTGACGCTGAGTCAACTGCTCAGCTTTCCTTTGTATCGAGAAAGCTTAGGGCGAAAGGAAGTTTGTACGGTAACGGAGCTACACGCTGATGGCAGTATGAGCTTCGACAGGCCCTGGTGTCTTGGTGACGAAGTGCAATTTTGCTATAACCATCCCTCGTTAACGCTCGAGCAAGTGCGGCATGGTGTGGTTGAGTTAGCCATGCACCAACCTGAAGTCGTTATGATTTTTAACTGCGCGTCACGGTTAGACTTTATTGACAGCAGCGACGAAGTCCAAGCCTTCAAAGATATTGCGACGACGTTTGGTAGTTACTGTATGGGGGAACTGCATGGTGGTATTGGTCAGCCCGAAATTCTTCATCACAGCCTGACGTATTTAGCGATGCGAGAGGGAGACGAAGTGCAAACATTGAACTTGCCTAAGTCGCCCGTTAGCTCCTCTATTTCACCGTTGTTTAGCTTGATTCGAAATGCGATCGGCGATCTCAACCATATGAACGCGCATATGGGATATCAACTCGATCGCCAAACGCGCAAGTTACAAGAAAGCTATCGACGCGACAGTCGTACAGGGTTACAAAACCGGGTCGCATTGCAAGAGCGGCTGAGTAACATCGATTTGGATGAGCATTTGTTGACTCTAAAGCTACTTAACTTTAGTCATATCAACGAAAAATACGGCTACCGAGTGGGAGATCAATTACTCAAAGATCTCTCAATGCACTTTACGAATCGACTACGAAAGCGTTTCGGCATGCCAACGGCTTTGCAGCTTTATAGTATTGGGGTTGGTGAATGGGCGTTCATATTTAAAGCTGATCAAAGCAGCGAGACCATCAAACAGCACTTTACGCGTTTTGCTGACGCGGTAGAACAAACTAATTTTGAGCCAATTGGCCTACGTGAAATAGATTATCTTTCTATCTCGCTATGCGGCGGCTTAGTGAGTCGCCGAGATTTTCCATCCGCTTCAGTGGATGAGCTCTTACTCAAAGGCATCGAAGCGAGACGCTCCGGTGTACGCAGTAATACTCATATCTGTAATGCGAAAGATATTGAAGTCAGTGAGGATGTGCGTAAAGAGCAACTTGGATGGCTAAGTTGCGTCAGTAGAGCCATTCTCAAACAGAACATCATCACTTATAGCCAACCCATTGTGCATGCTGGTAGCCACAAATTGGCAAGCCAAGAATGTTTGGTTCGTATTCTGGAAGCCGATGGAACGGTGATTGCGCCAGGGCGTTTTCTGCCAATTATCTCTGATACGCATCTTTACACTCGACTAAGTCGGCACATGATTCATTCTACGTTGCATTATATGCGAGATAAGCAAGGTGACTTTTCTATAAACTTATCGCCGCAAGATTTGCTCAGTGATAAAACTTTAATGCTTTTAGAGCATGAAATTAGCCAGCTAAATGACCCAAGGCGAATTGGTTTAGAAGTGCTGGAATCTGAGCAGATCAAAGACTACGGCCGAATGATAGAAGTGTGCAGTCATTTTAGAAGCTTAGGGGCGCGTATCATTGTTGATGACTTTGGGTCCGGCTATTCGAATATCGATGAAATCCTGAAGTTGGAGCCAGAAGTCATAAAGCTCGATGGCAGCTTGATTCGTGATATTGATAAAGACTTAAAACAGCGCAAGATCGCTTCCCAGTTGGTGCGTTTGTGCCAGGTGTTTAACGCGGAGACGGTGGCGGAGTTTGTCCACAATCAGGAGGTGTGTACCATTGCACAAGACATGGGGGTGGATTATTTGCAGGGTTACTATCTTGGCGAGCCGACTCGACTGTTTTAATGATGTTTCACGTGAAACTTCTTGTCGTAAAAAACGCAGCGTAGGCTGCGTTTTTTGTTTGGTTCTTCTACTGAGCTTAATGGTTAACGCTTAAGAGCGTGTCCACTCTTTTCAGCTTGGAACAGAGCGAGGTAATGGGCAAAAAAGCGCTGCATTTGTTGTTGGTTGTTTTGTTCTCCAAGTTGCCCGAGCAAATGTGCAGCGACTTCAAACGTACACAAATTACCTTGTTGTTGGTTGCGTCGCAGCTGATATTGTGAGTCCGCCGACGCAGACAATCCCATAGTAGGGATACCTTCTAACCAACGGCTCTTATTGATCATCTTGCGCGCCTCTTGCCAGGTGGCATCTAAAATAATAAACAGCGGAGTTTTGGTTTGTTGCTGGCTTTGGAGTACCACATGTTCGAGTGTGATACTTTCTTCACAGGGGAAGAGCAACACCGGATACCGCGATGGATCAGCTAATAGAGTGAGCAATTCTGCTGGTGGCTGTTTACGATCCCAGATTACTCGCTCAATGCTGAGTTGGCACTGCTCTAGTAGCTGGCCGGTATTAGTATCACGCTTCAGTTCATTCGGATGCATTAACAGCAGGATGTTGTGCTCACTGTTAAGTTTCGGCATTAGCGAGCACATACAATTGAATTGAAAACCGCAGGTTGGACACGGTTGAGACATTAAAGACGAACTCCTTCTCGCACCGGGCTTATCCCATCAGAGAACAGACGCACGCCACTGACTTGGTTCGGCGTTGCCGTTGGCGCCATGCTTGGGTTGAGTGGGTAGCTAACCCCAGTGTATTGCATCACGTGTTGAGCCGCTTTAGCTCCGCCACCGCTGACATTAAAAATCAGATCTCGCCAACCATGAGAGGTTTGTTGGCCGAGCATAATCGGGCTTTGCACTAGTGTAATGCGGCTATTAAATCGCCATTCCTTTTCGTGATGTTCAAATATCAGCAATGTACAGCCTCCGGAACCACACCAATCCAACTGTACCAATAGCTCTTCGTTACCATCGCTGTTGAGGTCGTAAGTTAGCCAACGGTATTGGTTATTGTTGGGGTTGGTTTGATGGATAAAGAAGTAGTTGCGCACCGCGGCATCTACTTTTGAATCAAACTCTGCACTAGAAGGGACGTCAGCACTACCGATGGGGTTGTTGGTGCGTTTTTCGGCTGGTTGTATGATGCCTTCATCACGAACGGTGGCAGGATAAAGGACTAAACCACCATCGGCGATTGGGTATACCAAGTTACCGACTTTTTCTTTGGTCGCTTTGAGCTGATTGCCTTCTCGAGTAAACAGTCGCTCTGACATTAGCCTTTGCTGTTGATGATGCGTCATGACAACTTGAACCTGAGACGGACTTAACTGTTGCCAGTAACCACGCTCGATTAATGGTGCTTGTCCATTGGCGTAACGGTATTTTGTTGTGGCGCTATGGTCTGGGTTTAAGGTCATTTGTACTTCAAAACCTTGTGATTGAGTTGAGGTCGCGACATAGGTATTAGCCCAGCCAAGCGTTGCATCGACGTTTGCAGCCATACCACAACCTTGATACGTCTCACCATCATGTTTTAGTGTTGCTTTCCAGCCATACAAAGAATCGCTCATTGTGTCTGAGCAGAGGTTTTCTGTTAAGCGAAGCTCACCATCTTGTAGTTGATAAGTGCGCTGGCGAGGTTGAAGCTGACTGCTTTTAATCGCTAATTTTGTGGTTTGTTTGCCGATTTGCTGGAATGTTAGTCCATTAGCCTCAAAGCTTGCCGACCAAGAAGGCTCACTACCAAACACGCGAGTTGGTTTGTTTGGTTGCTGACAACGGTTTGGATTTTCCGTTGTGAGGAAGTTCACTTGTTCCACGACAAAGTTAGCATCGAAATCAGCAGAAAACCCATCGATGCCCGGTGGGTTGAGGTGGCCGATAACCTCGCCATACATAGTCTGGTAAGGCTCGTTATTTAACTGAATTGCTTGTTGCATTTGCTGTGGTGATAGTTGCAACCAATATTGCTTGTCGCTGCCACAAGGCATGATGTATTGGCTCTCGTGACCGACGATCACTTTTCCGCGCAGCATAAAAGTTTGAGGTTGAATGGTTTCAGGCTTATCTAAGGTTGCTGGTGGAGAGGTTGGGTCAGCGGCACCAGATTGTGGCGACTGTGAACTACATGCTTGCAGAACCAGCAGGGTGGCAAGCGCCACTGGGTTTTTCAAAGCCTTCATGTTATATCTTCCTCATTATTGTTACTCAATCGGCATCGGATGGCATTATGGCATATTGGTTATTTAAAACTGAACCAGATACCTTTTCTATTGACACGCTTCGAACCCAAAAGGTTTCATGTTGGGAGGGAGTTCGTAATTATCAGGCGCGCAATATGATGCGTGACCAAGTGAAGGTGGGCGATTTAGTCCTGATTTACCACTCTTCTTGTAAACATGTTGGCGTGGCAGGTATTGCTAAAGTTGTGAGAGAAGCCTATCCCGATCATTTCCAATTCGATCCCGAAAGCGATTATTACGATCCAAAGTCAGACCCAGACAACCCGCGTTGGATTATGGTGGATGTCGAGTTTGTACGTAAAACGGCGCGAGTGATTCCGTTGTCGGTGATGAAAGCGATGCCAGAACTTGAGAACATGCCGTTGGTGAAACGTGGAAATCGCTTGTCGATTATGCCCGTGACAGAAGAAGAATGGGACGCGATTCTTGGCAAAGAGAAGCTGCCAAGTCAGCGATAAAAGAAAAGGGCTGCGAATGTGCAGCCCTTCATAATTTGGAGTATTGAAGCTTACAGCAAGTGTTCTTGTAGGTAGTGTGCAACCGCATCTTCCGCATTGCTGCCAATCACTTCATTATTTGGTAGAGCTTTCATCACTTTTTCGTGTGATGTACCCATAACTAGCCCTTTACCTGCCATCGACAGCATTTCTACGTCATTCATGCCATCACCAAATGCTACGCAGTTTTCTAACGTGAGGTCGAGTTTTTTCGCTACCGCTTCAAGAGCATGGCCTTTAGACACGCCAGCGCTCATTACTTCCAAACACCAAGGCGTTGAAAATGCGATGTTCAGCTTATCACCAAACTGCTCACGTAGTTTGTTTTCAAATACGACCAAACGTTCGTGGTCTTCTCCTGGATGCGTGAAGAAAACTTTCGCAATACCGTCAGTTGGGGCGTGGTCTTCATCAAATAAGACGTAAGTGAATTCATCGTGGAAGTCACGTAACGTTTCATCATCCTTGTTCATCAACCAGCTATCATTTTGATACATGTGAATAAGTATTTCTTGATCATGTTTGATCGTGTCGATCACGCCTTGTACCAGTTCCGCAGGGACATTCTCGCTGTACATTAGCTGATCTTCCTGGTCATGCACTCGGGCACCATTCGACGTGATCATATAAGCTGGAATGCCAACTTGGCGACGGATGCTCGCAACGTCTACGTGGTGACGGCCGGTTGCAAAGACAAAGGTATAACCCTTTTCATGCAGCGCTTTTAGCGTCTCTTTTGAGTAAGCACTGAGCTGATGGTTTGGTGCGAGTAACGTGCCATCCAGATCAGAGGCAACGATTTTGGTGATCTCTTTGCAAGGTAGCGATGTGCTCATGAAGTCCTCGTAAACGGTTTGGATAGTGTGGAACAGGTGAATTGCAAACGGAGTACAGCAGACTGACTAGATCGTACTGCTCCGAATGCGGGGGAACTTGGGCCCGTAGCACTATGCGGTTAAACACTGTGTCAAAGTAGCCAAGTTCAAGCAGTGTACGCCAAAATGAGGATGAAAAAGAGGGTAAATCGATGTGTAGACATTTCCTCTTTAATCTTAGTCGTGAAATGGTCGCCTAGAGTTCTTATTGTGCTTGTTCGTTTGATGGCGATTTAGGGTCATTCATAAAGCGGAAAATCGCATCGAGCGCTTGATTACGATACTTGTCGGTCTCGAATAAGATTTCATGCTGTGCGCCTTCGATGGAAAGCAGCTCCGCGTGCGGGTTGGTTTTCCGCAATTTATCAATAAAACGCTTTTGCGCGAGGTTGCTAACAATCCGATCGTTTCCGGCTTGGATTAGGATTACTGGTATTTTGACTTGGCGAGTTAATAAAAAGCACTGCTTAGCGGCCATGAGCCCTTGCCAAACCCAGCGAGTGCTTGGCCCACCGACTTGCAGTTCCGGTTTTTCCGTATATAGGTTTCGGAACCATTGGTAGCGGCCGTAACTTTGGCTAAGTGGGTTATCTTCAAAGGGCTTAGGGAAGTAGGCCTGATGTCCTGGTGCATAGCGTGGCAAAGTCGATACCGCTGACATAATTTGTGTGACCGGAATCGCTATTGGTGATAGGTACCATGGCAGGTTAATGCCAAACATGGGCGCACTTAGAATCAAACCAGTAAAAGGGTGTTCTGGGTGAGTTTGCAGGTAACGTGTGGCGATCGCGCCGCCCATAGAGTGCGCGATGATGAAGCATTGTTGATATTCGCTAAGGTCGTGTTTTTTTACGACGATGTCCATATCATCAATATAATCAGTAAAGTCATAGACGTGACCCATATCTGAGTCAGATAATAAACGATCTGATAAACCTTGTCCGCGGTGGTCAAAGGAATAGACATCGAAACCTTGGCGGTAGAGATCGTAAAACAGCTCTTGGTATTTCCAGGAAGACTCAATGCGTCCATTTACGATGAGCACGGCTTTTTTATGCTCTGGGTTGGTTAGCTTGCACCAGTAAATGTTCTTTTTCTCAGTCCCTTTAACAAAGCCCTCTTGGCGAGTTTGCCAAAGTGCTGCGATCGGACCACCAATTGCTTGCTCAAATAATGTCTCTTGAGTATAAGTCAAAGGTGAATGGTTAGTCGCCATTAGTTGATTACCTGAAGATACGTTGTTTACGCGATGTATCATCGAAGAATTAGTGAGGAAATGCAATGGATACCCATGTCTGGTTAGCTTATGTAGTAACAGCAATCGTTTTTAGTTTGGCTCCGGGCTCTGGCACGGTGAACTCAATCAGTAATGGTTTGAGTTACGGTACCCGTAAATCACTGGGTGCCATTATTGGCTTACAAATTGGTTTAGTTATCCACATCGCGCTGGTGGGGGCGGGTATTGGTGCGCTTGTCGCGCAGTCAGCAACCGCATTTTCTGTCATTAAATGGGTTGGTGCCGCTTATCTGGTTTGGTTGGGGATTCAGAAATGGCGCGATACATCAAGCTTAGTCGCAGCTGAAAACCACAACGAGATGTCAGGCACGGCGCTGTTGTACAAGGCAGTGTTGATTAACCTCACCAACCCTAAATCGATTGTTTTTCTGGTGGCGTTGTTCCCGCAGTTTATTGACCCGGCAAAAGACCAAATCACGCAACTGTTGGTGCTTGGCGTCACTACAGTCGTGATTGATGCGTGTGTAATGTTGGGTTACACGAGCTTGGCAGCACAAATGGGACGCTTTATTCGCTCCGATAAAATCATGGGAAAAATAAACAAAGTATTCGGTTCAATGTTCATGGGTTGTGGTGCATTATTAGCAGCTGCAAAGTCATAAGCCATTTATAGGTCCTTCTTTAGCATGAATACAACGTATGTCGCTCGCCAGCCGATCTTTAACCGAAAAAGACAGACGCTGGGTTATGAATTGTTGTTTCGAGACGGGGAGAGTAACGCATACCCTTCACATATTGATTCAAATCGAGCGACATACCGACTGATCGTCGAAAACTTCCTATCACTGGGTACTAACCCAGTGATTGCCTCTTCAAGATGCTTTATTAACTTTCCTCATCAAAGCTTGGTGCGACGTTTGCCGCGCAGTTTGCCGAAAAACAAAATTGTCATCGAAGTGTTGGAAACGTGCCAACCTACGGATGAGCTTCTTGATGCGATTCGTGAGTTTTATCGAGAAGGTTACTTGATCGCTTTGGATGACTTCACCCTAACACCAGAATGGCGTCGTTTTTTGCCATATGTGCATATTGTGAAGCTCGACATTATGGCGATGGGGCTCGAAAAGGCCTGTGAACTGGTCAAAACACACCTGGCCAAACGCGTCAAATACCACTTTTTAGCAGAACGTGTTGAAACCGCAGAAGAGTTTGAGCAAGCGAAAGCGGCTGGCTTTAAATTTTTCCAAGGTTATTTTTTTAGCAAGCCACTCGTCTCGCAGACTAAATACGTCAGTCCTGAGCAAGTGTTGGCATTGCAACTGTTTCGTGAAGTTTGTGCTCCTGAGCCTGACTTTACTCGTATCGAGTCCATCATTACGCAAGATGTCGCGTTGTCATATAAATTATTGCGTTTTGTAAATACGCAAGCGCCGAATTTGGCTGTCGAAATCAGCTCTTTTCGTCAGGCATTGATTTATCTTGGCCAGGATAACCTTAAGCAGTTTGTCTCTTTGGTTGTGGCATCGTATATCTCCAGTAACAAGCCTCGAGAGCTGTATCACCTTTCATTGCAACGAGCTCAATTTTGCCAATTGATGTCGCGCTATCAGCCATTCTCTCACCTCAACGAGCAAGGTTTCATGGTTGGTTTGCTGTCGATTCTAGATGCGCTGCTGGATCTTTCGGTGGAATCTTTAGTTAGGCAGTTACCGCTTAGTCATTCAGTACAACAAGCGCTATTACATCGCAAAGGGGTTTATGGTGCACTTATTTCCCTCGAAGAGTGCTACGAGCGTGCCGATTGGTCAGGGGTTGAAAAAATCACGATGCAATTGGGGTTGCCTTTAGAGGAAGTGAAGCTCTCCTTAGGTGAAGCGGCTCGCTGGAGTCAAAGCATCGCGACTGCATAATTTCTTGTCTTATCTTTTATCTCTTTGAATCTCTCTCTTTACAATCAAGCTGTTCGTTAGATGTGAAACTTTTATGACGATGGACGGTTTCCTCTTGACGATATATCTTAATTAAATAAACATATACGCATATCCATATATAGGTATGTTCATTATGCTTCCACATCAGTTTTTTAAGCTGTTATCCGATGAAACACGCGTACGTTGTTTAATGCTCGTGGCCCGTGAAGGTGAAACTTGCGTTGGTGATTTGGCGTTTGCTCTACAAGAGAGCCAGCCGAAAGTTTCTCGTCATCTTGCTCAGTTACGATCCAGTGGCATCTTGGTGGATAAACGCCAAGGACAATGGGTGTATTACGAGTTATCACAGCAATTACCAGGTTGGATGCGAAAGTTAATTGAAGACTTAGTGGCATCAAACTGTTTGAAGCAGGAATACCAAGACGACATCACACGCTTACACGATAAAAGTCGTGAGGCTTGCTGTTAACAGCGAATAGAGATTCAAGGTAGAAGATTAGAGGGTAAAACTATGACAATTAAAGTAGGAATTAATGGCTTTGGCCGAATTGGTCGCTTAGCGCTGCGAGCGGCATTTGATTGGCCAGAATTGGAGTTTGTGTTAATCAACGATGTCGCAGGTGACGCCGCTACGCTTGGTCACTTATTAGAATTCGATTCAGTGCAAGGTCGTTGGCATCATGGAGTTCAGGTCGAAGGCAGTGAGCTCGTCATCAACGGCAAGCGTGTCGCCACGACTCAACAACGCGATATCGATGCGGTGAACTGGTCTGATTGTGATGTTGTGATTGAAGCGACAGGCGTACATCGCAAAACATCATTCCTAAACAAATACCTAGAGCAAGGCGTGAAACGTGTCGTGGTAAGCGCACCTGTGAAAGAAGAAGGTATTGCGAACATTGTGGTGGGCGTGAACGACCATATTTTCGACCCTGAAAAACATCGTATCGTGACAGCAGCTTCGTGTACGACTAACTGTATCGCACCTGTGGTTAAAGTCATTCATGAGAAATTGGGTATCGAACAATCTTCTTTTACGACCATTCACGACCTGACGAATACGCAAACTATTTTGGATGCGCCACACAAAGATCTACGCCGTGCAAGAGCATGCGGCATGAGCCTTATCCCGACCACGACGGGTAGCGCGAAGGCGATTGTCGAAATTTTCCCAGAATTAAAAGACAAAATTAATGGTCATGCGGTTCGCGTACCTCTAGCAAACGCATCGTTAACAGACATCATTTTTGATGTGAAGCGTGATACCACAGCAGAAGAAGTGAATGCACTGTTAAAAGAAGCATCTGAAGGTGATTTGAAAGGCATCCTTGGCTTCGAAGAGCGTCCTTTAGTTTCTATCGATTATAAAGGCGACCAACGTTCAACCATCGTTGATGCGCAATCAACCATGGTTGTGGGTTCTCGTATGGTTAAGATTTACGCTTGGTACGATAACGAAATGGGTTATGCAACGCGCACAGCAGAGCTGGTTCGTAACGTTGGTTTGGCTTAAAAAGGGGGTCACAATGTCTCATCCTACATGGCAATTAGATTTGGACTCCGGTGCTTTAATCTTAACACCGTGCCCAGGAACGAAAGGTGTCGATTTGCATGCGTCGTTAGAACAGTTGAAAGAGCAGGGTGTTCAAGCGGTCGTTACTGCATTAGATGATAGTGAATTAGCTGCGAAGAATGTCTCTGCATTGGGTGAAGCCACTCAGCAACTGGGTATGAAATGGTTCCAGATCGAGATTGAAGACGACTGCGCACCAAATGAAGAATTTGCGACGAAGTGGCAACAAGCCAGTCCGGAACTGCACGCGATTCTTGCTCAAGGTGGCAAAGTTGCGATGCATTGTATGGGTGGTTCGGGGCGCACAGGTTTGTTCGCTGCTCACCTACTCCTAGAAAAGGAATGGCAGTTAGAAGATATCGTGCGAGAAGTGCAGGCATTGCGCCCTGGTGCATTTACAAAACCTGTGCAAGTTGAGTACATCGAACGCGTGGCTCAAGACGCTTGATCAGCTTAAATAGCTTTTGGTTCATCATGATCCAAAAGCTAAATTCGAGCTTCTTCAGGATACGACTGTTTACAAAAAATGCCACTAACATTAACTAATGTATTGTTTTTAAAGTGCATTTTTCTTTTTATTGATGTTGGGGCATTTTTTGAAAATCACAGCAACATTGTATTGGTCAATGTTGCTGTACAGGTTAGGAAGTATTTAGAACATGATGATCTAAATACTTCTATCGCTGTACATATGAGGTCAATATGATTTCTCAATTAAGCAAAAGTATTCGTCAGTACATGTTAGTGACGTTTAACTATTGGAACTTTACGGTGACCGATGGCGCACTGCGTATGCTGGTGGTGCTCTATTTTCATGACTTAGGTTATTCCACGTTAGCTATTGCCTCACTGTTCCTTTTTTATGAATTTTTTGGTGTGGTGACAAACCTAGTTGGTGGTTGGCTGGGCGCAAGGTTAGGCCTAAATAAAACCATGAACATTGGTTTAGCGATGCAAGTGTTTGCGTTGCTGATGCTCGCAGTACCAAATGCATGGCTGACCATTCCTTGGGTGATGGCAGCGCAAGCTCTGTCGGGGATTGCCAAAGACCTGAACAAAATGAGTGCTAAGAGCGCGATAAAAACGCTAGTACCAGACGAGCAGCAAGGTGCGCTCTACAAATGGGTAGCGATTTTAACTGGCTCGAAGAATGCACTCAAAGGAGCGGGCTTTTTTGTTGGCGGCTTGCTGCTGTCTTGGGTGGGTTTTCAAAACTCGATGTTTATTATGGCGGGTGTACTTACATTAGTGTTTGTTTTCAGCATGATCTGGCTAGAAGCGGACATGGGTAAAGCAAAGAGTAAACCTAAGTTTCGCCAAATATTCTCCAAGTCTGAATCGATAAACATTTTATCCGCAGCTCGCATGTTCTTGTTTGGTGCTCGTGATGTGTGGTTTGTCGTTGCTCTGCCTATTTATCTTGGTAGCGTGTTTGGCTGGGATCACTTGTGGGTTGGTAGCTTTCTCGCTACGTGGGTCATTGCTTATGGGTTTGTGCAAGGCTTTGCGCCGCGTATTACTGGCAAAGCGCAAGGTCGTGTGCCTGATGGTAGTGCAGCATTGGTGTGGGCAGGAGTCCTAGCGTTAATTACGGCTGGTATTGCTTATGGTGTGCAAATCGGTTGGCAGCCTGAATTGGTGATTGTGGTAGGTTTGATGATTTTTGGCGCTGTGTTTGCCATTAACTCTTCGCTGCACTCGTACTTGATAGTGAGCTACGCTAAAGGCGATGGCGTCTCGTTGGATGTCGGTTTTTATTACATGGCCAATGCGATGGGACGTTTGATTGGCACGGTATTATCGGGTTGGATCTACCAAGAGGCAGGCCTCGCAGCGTGCTTATGGGTTTCTTTTGCTTTCTTGGCACTGACGACGCTGATTTCAATTAAGTTGCCAAAAGCTGATGTTGCTACTGCGTAACTATCCCCAGTATCGCTATCTGTAGATGGTATAAATGGCTCCAAATCGGAGCCATTTTTGTTTCTTATGCGCCGTTTGCTGTAATCAGATTGTGTCGGTTTGGCATCGAGAGTGAATACTGATGCTTGGTTTTTGGTTCTCGTTAAGTGATTAGAGTGGTGATGAAATCCCCGTTGTAGGTCATTGTTGAGTTAAAAATAAGCAAAAACAGATTGTTAACCATTTCACTGCTTGAGATTTACCCTATGCTATAAACGATAAGCGACTCAAAGTAGGGAAAGGTATGAGAGAAAGGGTTCTGTTTTTTGATTTATTGCGCTGCTTCGCAGCGGTAGCAGTGATCGCCATTCACGTCTTGGCACCGTATCGAAATGAGTTAGGAGTGATTCCATTTGACCAATGGCTGACAGCGGTAGGCGTGAATAGCGTAACCCGTTGGGCAGTGCCAGTTTTTATTTTGATCACCGGAGCGCTAATGCTCAGTGACACTCGACCATTTGACGGTAAGTATTATATCAAAAGGCGTTTGGGCAAAGTTTTAGTTCCATTTCTTATTTGGTCGATGTTTTATGCATACCTTTCAGGTTGGACTTCTCAAGGCTTTGATTTTGAAACCGTAAAAGAGGTATTAAGCAATAGCCCATTCCACGCAACGTATTACCATCTCGGCTTTTTCTATTACTTTATACCACTGTATTTTGTGATTCCGCTGTTTCAATGGATGGTACGCAACGTGGATAACAACGTCTTGTATACCTATCTCGCATTTTGGCTTTTCACCAGCACTCTGTTCTTGTTCAAGATTGATGGCCCTTGGAGTAATCAGATGTGGCTTTATATGGGTTACCTTCCACTGGGGTATGTTTTATTTCAAAAGGTACCTTCGAATCGCTCTATGGTGACCTTATTTGTTGGGCTAGGACTCGTGGCGTTGGCAGTGACCTTTACGATGGTTGTGACAAATAGCTTAGAGGCGGAGAAGTATACGGTTGGGCGCTGGCTCTCTTATAAAACACTGAATGTGATTCTAGCGGCTTCGATGATTTTTATGATCGGGCGTTACTTTGGTGAAGGCTTATCACCAAAAGTACAAAAAGTGGTTAGTGTGATCAGTCAGCACAGCTTAGGGATTTACTTACTTCACCCTATTTTCTTATGGCCGATGAAAGAGTTCGGTTGGTACACAGGACATCCTGCGTGGGTGATTCCAGTCTGGATCGTTCTAAGTGGAGCTGGAGCCTTGGCGATGAGCTATCTCTTTTCTCGTTCTGCCAAGACTCGTTGGTTACTGCCTTAACGTTTGATAGCGAAGTGAAGGAACTTGTTGCCGCGATAGGTCAGTGTTCCCTTATCTCCAGGGTTGAGTGCATGGTAGTAATGCACTCCAATTTGGAATTCACGCTTTGGACCGATAGAACCACGTTGAACGTAAATCCAATACTCTTGATCGTCTTGACCTGGTGGTGCGTTTGGTATGTCTATCGCTTGTTTATCTAAAACCGTTACCTGCGCGCTTTGCTCTGGAGCGTCTTCGCCCACATAGTGCTTACTATAAAAACGGAAAAACACCCACGCGCCCAAGGCAATAAGGGCGAATAGGGCGACAATAAGTGAGATTGGCATATTAACCTCCAATGTTTTATCGGGTCCCATTCTACAGTACTCGCTGACGAAACGATGAGTTGAGGTAACTTATTCATAATCTAATGAAAGGGATATGGAGATTATTCGGCGCACTTCACGATTTATCTTAATGATGCACGATGAAATCGTCGCTTCATCTGCAAGCGAAGTCACTAAAGCTGAACGAAGCGGCTTTCACTTGTTAGGCTATATGCGCTCAAGGGCACAAATTGAAAGTAAAATTGCACTTAACGGCTCGAAAAAGCTCTAAATTTATAGAAGAATAAAAATAATGAACATAGGAAGGGTCTGGTAAGGAGGGTTACGATGTCAGATATTGAAAAAGTAGTCATGCGTACCCGAACGATCGAAAAACTTTTGCGTACTCAGTACCATGCAGAAGGGAAAGGGTTGCACCAACTTATTAATAGTTGTGAAGAACGTTTACCGCATGACGTGATAGCAAAGCTTCGATTCATCGCAACCGTGCGTAACAAAGTGGTGCACGAAGACGATTACAAGCTGGATGATCGTAAAGGCTTTATGGCGGCATGTGATGCTTGTGAAAAAGAGCTGACACCAAGAAGCTCTCGCTTTATTTGGCGTACAGCAATTTTGCTAATGACGTTGATTACGCTGGCCGCTCTTGGTTTCTACTATATGCACTGGGATATTTTGTCTAAGCACATTCAGTAGAGCTATACAGATAAATAAAAAAGGACGCATTTGCGTCCTTTTTTATTTTAAATCATTGGGTTAGTACATCATTGGCAGTGTCATTAAACCCACAACCACTGCAATCATAACCAGCCCTTGTTTTTGAGAAGATGAAATCATAACACTACCCCTTAATCTTTGATGAACTCGATGAATTTAATATAGCACTGTTTTTGGGGTTTGATCAACATATGCTCGTTAATCTTTTCAAAAACCACACTTAACTTGTCTGGTTTTACATGATTCTGACTAATGAAACTATGTTTTTTGTGCTGTGTTTAAAGTGTTCACATTGTTTTTTTTCTATCCTTTTTTGTTTTAAGTGTATGATTTTATAATGTTAAATGGTTTGTGATGTTGGCTTTGTAATTGTTTTTTGTTTCGAATGGTATGTTGGGTGTTTATTTTGTCTGTATTTCTCAAAAATTGAGAAAATTAAAAAATGTGCTATGAGGTTGCATCGTCAAATCGAAAGCATGGAGTGAGATTTTCTTACCTTATGAGAAAATATGGGCTTCAAAAGTGTTTAGTGATTTTATGGTTTATGAAGTCCGCACTTTTATCTGTTATTGAAATTATGGTTTTATTTATCATTGACTTACTTTTCTTGTCTGATGTTTTTTTTACTGAATTAAGGTCGGTTTTCTTAGTTTTTACCCCTAGTCATCAGTGGTTTCTCCTCTCTTAGAGCGCTACTAAGACTATTTTCTATTTTGTGTCTGTTATTTATTCTTGTTGCCTGCATTACATACATCCTGGTGGTTTAATCGTCAGTTTGTGAAATGGCGGCTTACCTGGAGCACTTATCTGTTTTTCAGTTAAATAGTTTTAGAAAGCGTTGGTTATTGTGTCGTGTGATTTGATGGGTTCGGCTGATGAGCAAAGCTTGGCCCCAATGTTTAGTGGCATCATTCAGGCTCATCGGCTTTATTATTACGTAGGCTGAGGGTTACAAAATGTTTCGAATCGCTAGCGAGATCCAACTTTCGTAGATTGTGTCTTTACATCAAAACTGGTCTACCTAGACTAGCGGCGAGTTTAAGTAAAAGGT
>NZ_JAWOTB010000030.1:0-6357 GCF_033338655.1 Vibrio sp. Vb1729
CAGTACTTAATCCCTTATTTTATCTCTGCGCACCCAGGCACAGAAGACGAAGACATGCTGAACCTTGCTCTGTGGCTCAAAAAGAACAACTTCGAATGTGACCAAGTACAAAACTTCTACCCTTCGCCAATGTGTAACGCAACGTCGATGTACTACTCAGAGACAAACCCTCTGAAACGCGTGAAGTACAAAAAACGTGAAGATGTACCTGTAGCAAAAGGTGAACGTCAACGTCGCCTACATAAAGCGCTGTTGCGTTACCACGATCCAGCAAACTGGCCAATGATCCGTGAAGCCCTAGTCAGTATGGGTAAAAAACATTTGATTGGTGACAAACAAGGCTGTCTCGTTCCTGCAGAAGACATTGAAGCACAAACACCTGCGCAACGTCGTAAATCTGGTCGTCACGGGGCAAACCGCTTTGCAACCAAACATACCAAAAACCAACCAGGCTTCGGTGGTCATTTGAACAAACGCTCTGAAGGCGGTTCAAAAGATGGTAAACCATCTGGTAACCGTAACGGTTCTGGCAAAGCTACAGGTGGTCAACGCCCTGCAAGCAACGGCCAACGTCCTAGCGGCAACGGTGCAAACCGCCCGGCAGGTAGCAAGCCGCAAGGCCAAGGTCGCCCACAAGGACAAGGCAAACCAGCTGGTCAACGTAAACCAAAGCGTCGCTAATTATTTAGAGCTTAAATACTAGAAAGGGCTCCAGAGTTAACTCTGGAGCCCTTTTGTTTTGTCAGCTCATTGAAGCATCACTAATAACTCAAACTTTGATTCAATCAATACAAAAAATGGTAAACACCAACCAACTTATTGGAAAAACAAACAATTATTTGATTGAAGCAAAACCATAAAAGCATAACTTATTGATTTTTAATTGCTTTATTTTGGTGCGATATTTGCGTAACAGAGTAAAACTCTTAAACATGGGCTAACGATGAATAATCCACTTCCCCCAAAAACTTCTATGTTCTGGTATGACAACAGCTATACCTATGAGGAGGCCGTTCAGGCATTTGAAAGCGATGGTACACTGAAATCGCTGAATATCGTTCCAACCACGGAATCCGATGATCTTGCTGGCTCACCCCCAGAGCGCAGTATGTTTTGGGAGGGAGAAACAAAAAAAATCGATCCGCCACCGCCGTCTGAACCAGAGCCTCTCAATTTAAAAACTGAGAAAGAAGCAACGGAAGCATCACCTGCGCACTTTATCCCAGTCCGCTATGCCATCGATCAGCTAGAAACAGAAGAGACACAACCTTTTGGTTTGCCTGAAGAATGGAAAGGCCAAGGCCCAGCCAAACTCAATACCGTTGGTTACACCCTGCGTCAACTGCGCGACGGTTGGCTGTATGTCTATGATGCAATCAACAAAAGCTTAGACGAATACGAAATCAAAGGAACGCAATTCACGCTCTATAAGTTGGGAGAATCAGAAAGCCCAAAATCAGAGCAGCGTGGGACACCACAAGATGCAAAGGCCTTCCTTACTTACGTCAACGGAAGCGTACTATCGATTTGCTTCTCTGAGCACCGCTGGACATGGCACACGTTCATGCGCGTACTTAACAATCCGAGTAATCATATCGATCGCATGCAAACCATTGTTCTGTCCTCAAACGAGAATCAGCACAACATTGCACCAATAGATAAGTTAACCCAAGTCGCTGATATTGAATCTTCTGCCGTCGATGATGGTCGCTTTGCGGATTCTGGCATCGCCACCAAAGCAGATGAAGATGGTTCTGTTTTTAAACCTGTCGCAGTCGAAAGCGATTTAACCTCTGCGATTCCAGAAGAAGAATCAGGCTACTTCGTCGCGATAAAAGATTACGCCGCAGACATTCAAGATATGTCACTGCATTTTGTTGGTGCCGCAAGCCCTTACCGCCTTTTCACTGACCAGTTTTCAAACCAGTGGAACTTGATGCAGACCGCCATGCAACTGTGTATGTTTGGTGCAAGTGACGAGATAGACATGCCAGCTAGCGTTAAGCGTAACGGCGAAGAGCTGTCGTTTTATACCGACATGGCTGACTATTATGACTCCTCTCACCAACTTGATTTGGCAGAGCAGAACAAAAGCTCAGTTCAGTCCGGCTATCCTGCTAAATTTTCCGCTGGAGCGATTGAATCACACCAACATACCCAAAGTGACATTGCTAAAGCGATACAGGACAAATATCGAATTTCTGCGAGCCGTTTTGGTAAATACGAACAATGGATAGCGACTGAACGCTGGCGTCAGCAGCTCAACTGGAAGCAAATGCTGAGCGAGATGCAAGAGCTGTCAGAACAAAAAGAAAACATGCTAACCCAAGTGGTTTCGGTCAAACGCGACTTTATCGCAGTAATGGAGTCCTTAACGCCGCATCATCTTGAAAGAACCTTCGACCTATACAGCGAAGACACACAGTACAGCTTGTATCAACTGCACAAGCAAGCGGTTGAGTCATTTACTTTGGTGATGCAAGAAGAAGACCGCCAATGGGCAGAAAGCCAATGGGAGAAACCAACCAGTTTACTCGCACTCTATGCCTCTGGGTTTAGTCGTAGTTTATTTAAAGTGATGGAGAAGAATATTACAGAGGCGCTTGATGAACAGTCGATCGTCTCAGAAAATCCTGATCCTGATAATCAGTTGATGGACCAGATATCTGATACCAGCAACCGCGTGAATATGTACTCTAAGATCATGGACTTTGTTTCCAACCCAAACACTGCGGAAACAGCTTTTCTCAAAGATATCGCCAAAGGTTTCCAAGAGCTGGATATTATTTTTAAATCTGCAATAGGTGCGCTTGCAAAAGGCGTTGTAGAGTTTGGTGTTAGCATGACCTCACAAGTATCAATTTCGCTGATGCCTGTTTTCGCTAAACCTCTGAACCGTCATAGCTATTATTTATTTGCCGTTATTGCAGAACATATGGCACACAATATGCCCGTAACAATAAAAGAAGGTTACGCTCACGATTTTAAAAAATGGAAAACACGCGTAAATGATTATCTGATTAAGCTCGAAAAAAACAATGCCATCATTGCTGACTTCCAGAAAAATAACCGCAAAGCTGACTCTAAATACACAACAGCTTTAGAAAATAGAAAGACTATTAAGAAGGCTCTCGCTGTAGCTACATTGGAGTACCCGCAGTACATTGAGTTACCTGATGATCTAACGCAAAGAACCGTCGAGCTTAGAACGCGGATCGCTATGAATAAACTCGATGATTTGAATAAACTGTTCGAGAATGCCGGTGGTCTAGGCTTTCTGGCATTAATATTTAACTGCATCGCGCTTGGTGATGCCATGAGCAGTATTCAAGACACGGGGTTAATGTCCTCAGATGAATTTTTGGATATCCAGCAAAAGTTATTTTACACAGTCAACGCTTGGACAGGTGTTCGTACAGGTAAGTTATGGGAGAAAGTGAAGGGTGAACCTAGGTTAAGGTCACATTCATATAATGTCTTAAAAAAGTTAGTGAATAGAAACGAAGATACCTTTAAAAACTTAAACCTTGATGACCTAAAGGTATTCAATAAATGGCTAGCAATCACAGGGGCTTTAGGTGCGTTAGCTTCGGGTATTGAGGCTTACCGTTCTTGGCAGAGTGCTGACAAAGTTTATAGTCAAGAAAAATATCTGCATGTAGCAAATTCCCTAGTATTAACAGCAATGTCAGCTGTCGGTATATTCCAAGTATACGGAGGGTTAACTGGACAATTTGCATTAAACTTATCCTTTGGCGGGCTTATAACGGCCGGCCTGGTTATTCTCACGATTGCATACCTAGCCATCAATTATAAGTTGAATAAGCTGAAACAAGATGATTTCCAAAAATGGTTAGATAAACTGCCTTGGGGTTATCACCCGACTCGCACTCAGTGGAGCCAATCTTCGAGCTTACCCGAAAGAGAGAAGCATAATTCAGCATTGGTTCAGCAAGCGCTGTTTGACTTACAATCTATTATTCAACAGCCTACGGTATACCATCAACCTATTGAAAAAGTACAAGCTTACCCAAGTTACACACATCGTGTGTTAATCGGTTTGGAAGTGCATATTCAACTGCCAAGGCGTGCTGCAACGAATGGTATTACGTTGAGAACTAACAGCAAGGCAACAGAAGATGATTTGATGTCAGGCTCGTGGCATCAAAACGCAGATTTAGTCACGCTACAAACTCAAGATCAAGCGAGCAAAGAATCACTGGTGTACAAAGTAACCTTGCCAATTGAAGAAGCAGATCATTACCTTACAATGCAAGTAGCTTACGATGTGGAAGATGATGCCCCTGCTAAGCGTGAGTATTGGTTCCAAAACGGCATAAAACAGAGTGCAACTTATGGCATTATTTCAGACAATATCAAACAAGACATAATTAAAAAAACACTCACCCCCGCTGTTGGCACACTAGGTTTTCAGGAGTAACCCTTGGCATATTCACCGTTTTATATCACCCCAGAAGAATTGGCGGTTTATCAAGAAGCACAAGAGCAAGAGATTCTCAAAGGGGACAATTTAACAACATGGCATAAGTATGATGTAGAAGAGCCATTTCGCTACCATTACAAGTTAACGGCTTTGCCATTTATGAGCTTCTTATTTGTAATTGTATTTTTGACACACTCAAGTGATACGCTTGTCGTGACCTTTTTTGGCCTTATCTTGTCAGTAATGATGGCCGGGATCTTTTATCTTACGATTGGCCTCGACTATCGCTATGACTATATCTTTTCTGACAAAGGCTTTGTGATGAAGAAGCGTCGCAACATGCCTAAGTGGGCGAATACCGCCACACAAGCCGTTGGCTGGATCGGTGCGGTAGTTTGCGTTTTGATGGTAGCGGTAGTTGGCCCGATGGCGTTAGCTGGATCGGGCGCTCTTATTTTATTCTCATTTGGTATGTTAAAACGCAAGCCCGATGAACCAACAGAAGTGAGAATTGGAGAGCGTGAAGATTGGTTGTTTGCCGACTACAACAAAAAGCGCAAAGTGATCCAGTTCTACTTTAAGCAGGATAAGTGTGAATATATCGATATGGAACACAACACTATTGTCCGTTCACATAGCAGATCTGATTGCTACGTATTTTTCAAAACTGAAACGGACTTAGAATCGATGGTAAATCAGTTAGCTACTGAATATAAGCTGGATTGTACAGAGGTAGATGACCACAAAAAGCTGTTTGAATCGAAGCCAGAATCAAGGCTCTTTAGTATTCCAGTTTGTAGTAGAGAATATCAAACCGAAGAGGTATTTGATTTAAGGGCGTCAAATGCCCCACTTCCTGAGCGTGAATACCTTTACAACGGCAAGTGGCAAACCGAGTCTGAAATCGAACAATCAAAATCTGAACCAACAGCAGCCAAGGTATAAACATTGGCTTATTCACCTTTTTACATCACCCCAAAAGAATTGGCGGTTTATCAAGAGGCTCAAGAGCAAAGAATCAGCTCGGTTAGCAATGTTTTACGTTGGAGTGTTGTAAACGTCGAGATGCCTTCTCGATACATTCACCTCTATTTTACTCTCGTAACCTTGTTTGTCTGTATTGCGATATTTTTTGCCTTAGCAAACTTTGACCAAAACGATGACACCATTTTCTTAGCATGTGTACTTTCATTTTGCGTGGCACTTTTTTATTTCCTAATGAGATGGGGGCTTTTAAAGCAGTACCATTATGTTTTTTCAGAAAAAGGACTTGTTGCAAAGTCTAGTAGTACCATTCCAAAATGGATGAACAATGCGAGTCAAGTAACAGGCTGGGTGGGCGCTAGCACATGTATATTAATGGTAATTCTTGTTGGTCCAATGGCTTTAGCTGGCGCTGGGGCCTTTATATTGGTTTCCTTTAAAATGCTTAAACGTCAACCAGACGAAGTAGCCGAAATTAAAGTCGGTGAGCGTGAGGATTGGCTGTTCGCCTACTACAATAAAAAGCGTAAAGTGATTCGCTTCTACCACAAGTATGACGAGTGTTCTAAATGGAACCTAGAGAAACACACCGTCTTCAGAGCTCAAACTCGTGGTGATAGCTACATATTCTTTAGGACTGTTCAAGACTTAGATGCGATGCTAGAAACCCTTTCAAACAAGTACGGTATTGAATGTATTGATTTTCCTGACCATAAAGCGTTTTTTGAAGGAAGACCTGAACCTCGAATTGAAGATATCCCTTCTCGCTGCCTTGAATTTCCAGTAGTCGATACCTTTGACCTGAGAGCTCAAAACGCCCCGCTTCCTGAATGGCAACGTATATACAACGGTAAGTGGCAAACCGAGTCTGAAATCGAACAATCAAAGTCTAAACTAACTACAGCTCTGGAGTAACCCTTGGCATATTC
>NZ_JAWOTB010000030.1:6457-25190 GCF_033338655.1 Vibrio sp. Vb1729
GCCACACAAGCCGTTGGCTGGATCGGTGCGGTAGTTTGCGTTTTGATGGTAGCGGTAGTTGGCCCGATGGCGTTAGCAGGCGCTGGTGCTTTTATATTAGTCTCCTTTAAAATGCTTAAACGTCAGCCTGATGAACCAACAGAAGTGAGGGTCGGAGAACGTGAAGACTGGCTCTTTGCTGATTACAATAAGAAAAGGAAAGTAATTAAGTTCTTTTTTAAGTATGACAGGTGCGAATACCAAGATACTGCTCAGGAGATTACTTTTCGCTCACAGGGACGATTTTATTGTTACATTTTCTTTAAAAATGAAGTGGAATTAGAATCCATGGTCACGCAACTGTCAGAGGCCTACAAACTGGATTGTAAAGAGGTCAATGATCATAAAAAGCTGTTTGAAGCGAAGCCTGAACCTAGACTTTTTACGACTCCCGCTTATTATCGTGAATACCCTACCAATGAAGTGTTTGATTTAAGGGATGCGAAAGCGCCACTCCCAGAGTGTAAGTATCTTTACAACGGCAAGTGGCAAACCGAGTCTGAAATCGAACAATCAAAATCTGAACTAACGGCAGCCAAGGTATAAACCTTGGCTTGTTTACCTTTTTACATCCCCCCATGAAAAGCTTTAGGTTTACTCTGATGTACAAAAAGAAAAATTGGTTCAAATAACGAATTTTTAACTCGAGGATAGGATAGTAAGCCCGAACCTTTCTATCCTCAACTAAACACCCATTTTGCACTGAGTAAATAGTTACTCACCATGCCTGCCAATATGCCTAAGATCAAAGCCAAATAGACCATCACCCCTTGCGTTCCTAGCGCGAGCGTTACGCCTTTGAACACAATAAAGTTAGGCAAAGCACTGATAAAGGCACTCGCCATAAATTTTTGCCATTGAGCGAAAGGGTTGGTTTTTTCTGCTTGAGAGAAAGTCAGCCAGCGATTGCCAAGCCACGTTGTGGTAGCTGCAAACAAAAATGCTATCCCACGAGCCAGCATCAGATCCAGACCAAACCTATGGAACAACACAGAAAAGATAAGGGTGTCGACCATAAAGCCGACACCACCTACTAGAGCAAACCTTTCCAGCGAAGTAAATTTTGGTAATTTGCGCATTCCGTTATCCAACCACACAGGTGTAGAGTGAGCGTTTCGATTTTGCTGTGAACTCGTTGGTACAACTCAACGCATTTTCATGAATCATGCTATCCACTTGCTGCGATTTACCAATCAGGCGGAATTTCTTCAGATTGTTTAAGTCATTCTTATCTTCAAGCTTTTTCGCCTGACCATGACTATAGAACTGGCCTGAGAACGGGCGCTTACCAATATAAAAGACCGGAGCGTTGTCATTAATTTGCGCGAAGATAATGCGGTCGCTGCGGCTATCCGCTTTGCCCATATTCAAACCCAACATCGCAATCATAAGCAGGGCTGGCAACACCGCTGCCGTTCCGGTCAACCATTTGAAATCGTGTTTATCCACCAGCATCGCAATCAAGATACCCAACGCAGGCACACCCGGTAGTACGTAAGCAGGCAAAATATTCCCAGCCATGGTGAACAAGAGCATTGGAGAAATCAGCCAACACATCAGGAAGCTAAATAGACCTTGATGATCGGTTTCAATGGCTTTGAGCACCTTACGACGTTTCCACGCCAAGATAGGCAATACGATTGACCAAGGCGCAGCCGATTGTAGCCAGAATACCCAGATCATCCCACGTGGTTGATCATGAGCAGAGCCATACAGGTCCCCTTCCCAACCGCTGACAACAAAACGCTTAAAGTGCTCGCCAACAATGAAGTAATCAATAAATCCAGGCGTCGCCATTTCAGCCATGATGTACCACGGTAGAGCAATCGCCAGCATGAACGCCAACCCCGACACAATTGGAAAACGCTGCCACAAGGCTTTGAAGGCACCAAAGAAACCATGCTGAATCACGAGCCAAGGAAACACTGCGATGCCCATGATCACGATCGCCACCGGACCTTTCGCTAACAGCCCGCAAGCCAAGCCAAAGAAACCGAGGTAACCCCACAGTCGACTGTGTTTGTCTTTGCCGAGCCAGCAATAGTAAAAACCAACCATCGCCATGGTCATTGCCAACGTCAGTGCCATGTCTGTCATCACCGCACCCGCCGCAATTGAAAAGATGCCGCAGGTCGCCAATACCAACGCTGCGATGACTGCATTAAAGCCAGCGCGATGCGCCATGAAAGCAACAAAAACAATCGTCGCAACACCCGCTAACCAATGAGGTGCGCGCACTGCAAATTCATTCAATCCAAACAGCTCAATGCCGTAAGCACTCATCCACGTGAACAGGGGTGGCTTCCCCCAAAAAGGCACGCCGTAATCAAACTGTGGGGTAAGCCAATTGCCTGTTTCCACCATTAAGCGCGCCATTTCGCCGTAGCGGGCTTCTGTGGTGTCCATCAAAGGGTAAGCGGCAAGTGAAATAAGACGGAGTAAAAGAGCAAACGCCAACAACAACCACAGATGGGTTTTATTAATACTCATGATTACGCGGTTTCTCCCAGTTTAAACTTCATGGTTTGGATGGATTGATGTTTTGCAGGCTGCTCGTAAACAGACTGAACAAGATAAAGAGGACGTTGCTTGGTCTCGACAAAAATGCGGCCAATGTATTCGCCCAAAAGGCCAATCGACAGCAGTTGCACACCGCCCAAGGCAAGTTGGACGACCATCATGGATGGGTAGCCAGTGACAGGCTCACCAAATACAACAGTTTTCATCACTATGAATGCGCCATAGATAAAGGCACTGAACGCCACCAATGCACCGGCAAGTGTCGCTAAACGCAAAGGACGAATGGAAAACGAGGTAATACCGTCCATTGCAAGGCCAATCAGCTTGAGGTAGTTCCATTTGGTTTCACCACAGAAACGAGCGTCACGCTCAAACTGAACCGTCACTTGCTTGAAACCCGGCCAAGAAAAGATGCCTTTCATGTATCGGTTACGCTCTGGCAACGCATTGATGTGTTTAACCACTTTTGCGCTCAGTAAACGGAAATCGCCCACGTTCTCAGGCACATCCAATTTCGCCATGCTGTTAAGCACTTTATAAAAGCAAGCGGCCGAGAAGCGTTTGAACCAAGTTTCACCGTGGCGTTCGCTGCGCTGCATATTTACCACGTCATACCCTTCACGCCATTTTGATACCATTTGCGGGATCAACTCCGGCGGGTCTTGCAAGTCGGCATCAATCACGATCACCGCTTCACCTTGGCAGTGTTCCAGGCCAGCGCTCATGGCGGACTCTTTGCCGAAGTTACGGCTTAGTGCAATACAACGAACGTCGCTAGAAGATTGAGAAAAGTTTTGCGCGATCATTAGGCTCTCGTCTTTGCTGCCGTCGTCCACATAAACGATTTCACAGCGTTCTGGCATTTCATCCAAAACGGCGGCTAAACGACGATGAAATTCAGGTAAGACTTCTTGCTCGTTAAAGAATGGCACCACAACAGACAAAACTGTTTTAGGCTCAGTGTGTTGGCTCACCTTTGAAAAGGTTGCAGCGTGAATGTTGAAGGTTGACATGCTACTCTTCCACTAAATCCGATGAATGAATCCAGTCTACAAACATCAACGTGAAAGAGATGTTATTGACATCTTTTTCACGTCCTTAGTGAATAATGTTCGGTTAAGACGAAGTCTTATTTTCGAACACCTGCCCACTTGGAGAGAAATACATGAAACGCGTACTTTTAGTCGAAGATAATCGAGAAATCGCAGGCATGCTGTTCGATTATTTTGAGTGTGCAGGTACGGAACTCGATTATGCAGACAACGGCGAACTCGGCCTGAAACTAGCGATGGAAAACACCTTCGACATCATCTTGCTCGACCTCATGCTGCCACGCATGGATGGCCTGACCATGTGCAATAAACTTCGAGATGCGGGCAACAACACACCAGTGCTTATGCTGACAGCACTCGATAGCCGTGACGATATGCTAAAAGGCTTCCAACACGGTGCGGACGACTATCTGACCAAGCCTTTCGATCTGGATATTCTTGAAGCGCGCATGATGGCACTGATCCGCCGTTACCGCGGCACTGTCGCGTCGAGCAAGTTGGAATATGGCGAAGTCTCTATCGACCAAAAAACGCGTAAAGCTTACCGCCAAGATAAACTGTTGGCGCTAAACCCCACCACTTACACCATTCTGGAAATGCTTGTGAAAAGCGCGCCAGACGTAGTAACACGTGAAGAAATCGCCTTCCAACTATGGCAAGAGAACGAGCCGAACAACGACGTTCTGCGCAGCCACATTTACCAACTTCGCAACCAACTTGATAAGCCATTTGAACAACATGTGCTGATCACCGTGCCGAAAGTTGGCTTCCGCTTGGAGACAGTTGCATGATCAATCGCTTACTTGCTAGCACGCAAAGCACACAAAGTATGACAGGGCGACTCGCTCTGTTTTTCTCTTTTGTGTCGGTCGTGATTGGCATCTTCTGCTTTTTGTTGATTACCGGCTCCCTGCTTTGGTCTGAAGACCGTGTCGGCGAGCGTCGTATTATGGTCGACAAAAAAGAAGCGATTGAACATTTCCAGTCCCACCCAGAGCAAGGCAGTATTCAGCTTGACCTGCTCACCACTGCATACAACGACATCTCATTGGTTGCCGAGCGCTACCAAAAATACCTGATTGGTCAAAAGCACTTTCTTGATGAAGTAGAAGACGGTGAATACTCGCGCATGGTTTACATGAGCACTTACACCTACAAAGGCGTTGAACATCCTGTGATTCTGGTTTCCTTGATTGATGAAATCGAGATCACCTCAGAGGAATTCATTCTCGTCGTTGCTATGGTGTTGTCCATTGTCGCCGTCCTGGTGTTCCTATTTGGCAGTCTGTTGCTGCGTTTATCACAGCGCTTGATTGAACCCGTCAATGCGCTCAAAACTCAACTCGACCATCACCAAGGAGATGCCACGCAAACTTTTAGTGTGCCTGAGGGCTCGGCCAAAGAGTTCCAAACCCTCGCGGATGAGTTGAATGAGTATCGCCACAAAATCAACCAAGTCATCAAGCGTGAGCAAGCCTTTGCACGATACGCAAGCCATGAACTGCGTACACCGTTAACCGTAATGAAAGGCTCAAGCAGCCTACTGGCGAGAAGTGCGAACACGGATTTCCAGACTCGCCAAGTGAACCGAATTCAAGATGCAACGCAGCAGATGTCGACCATGGTAGATGCCCTACTCGGCTTAGTGCGTTACGAGCGTAATGCAGATGATTCACCAGTGCGCAGCATCACCGAAGAAGAACTCAACCAAATCATCTTCCAAAGCCAAGCTCAGGCGGATGAGAAAGCACTCAGCTTTGATGTCCAGATCGACGGCAACCCTAGAACGCGCGCGACCAATGCCGTGTTGACCATTATTCTTGGCAACCTGATTCGCAACGGCATCGCTGAGACACCTTCGGGATCAATTCATATCAATATGGATGAAAACACCATCTCGGTGCGCGATGAAGGTGAAGGCTTTTCGACCATTCCGCACTCAGATGGGCACGGATTAGGTTTGATGATTGTGGATGACTTATGCCGACGCTATGGCTGGCAATTCACTATTGATACACATTCTGAGGGTGGATGTGAGGCAGTGATTGACCTTTCGTCAGAGCATCAAGAATAACCGAAATGGTTGTACTGAAACACAGACTTTTTATCTGGGTTTAATGGCGTTACACTACGCGCCCTTTTTAAATGGCAAAGGTGACACCGTTTATTCCGTCAGCATCGACATGAAACTCTCAGAAAGTCCTATCACCCAACATAGCTTTAATGGGCGCAAATTTTTCCTTAAACGTGACGACATGCTCCACTCCCACTTTTCTGGGAACAAGGCACGTAAGTTTATGGCATTGATGGAAACGCAGAACAGCGACATCAAAACCCTCATCAGTTACGGCTCTGCTCAATCCAACGCGATGTACTCGCTTGCCGCTCTCGCCCAGATTAAAGGTTGGGCATTTGAGTTTTATGTTCATCACATTCCATCTTGGCTAAAAAGCTCCCCCATCGGAAACTATCGCGGCGCTCTCGATTTGGGTATGAAAATCACTGCCATGCAAGACATCGGTAGCGAACTCCACCCTAGTGAATACATCCACCAGGTACGAAGATTAGATGAGTCGACATTGCTTATTCCTGAGGGTGGACGTTCCCACCTCGCTGAAGCTGGCATCAAACAGTTAGCACGAGAAATTCTTGATTGGACGCGATTGAGAGGTAAAGAACAGTTTACCGTCGCCCTGCCATCAGGCACTGGCACGACCGCTTTATATCTTCATAAACATTTAAGCCCACACGGCATAGAAGTGCTAACTTGCCCTTGCGTAGGCAATGCAGATTACTTAACTGAGCAGTTCAACCAGCTCGGTGAAAACAGCCACCCAACCATTTTAACCGTGCGCAACAAACACCATTTTGGTCGCTTGTACGAAGAAGATTACATCACATGGAAAGCGCTCTTTGAGCAAACCGACCTCGAATTTGACCTGTTATACGACCCGTATATGTGGCAATGCCTCACCCCTTGGTTGGAAGAGAACACTGATAAAATGGTGATTTACATTCACCAAGGCGGGTTACTTGGCAACGAGTCGATGTTGCCAAGGTATCAACGAGAATTTGAATAGCGTGTTCAAATAAAGTTGTTGCTGATTACAATGATTACACTATTTGATGAGCGCCAGAATTTCTTTGAATTCAGGTGCTCGGCAATCTTCGACCATTTCATACAAACACATTTCTAGCCCAGTGAGCACCACACCGTTAGCGGTTAACTTCGCAAGAGCGAGCGCCTTATTGGCAGCGGTTCGGGAAGATACACAATCCGTGACTAATTCAACGCGATAACCGGACTGACGCAGAGAAACCGCGGTTTGATAGACGCAAATGTGGGATTCAATACCGCAAACCAACCAGGTATCCACTTTTACGTTCTCCACCGCGACGTTAAACGTCGCCTCTTTACAGCCATCAAACGTGTACTTGGTAATAGGTAAATGCGTGCTTTCAAGCACTTCACGAATCGGCTCCGCGGTTGGGCCCAACCTTTCTGGATTCTGTTCTAGCCACAGAATAGGCAAATTTAGTGCTTTGGCACCCTTTACCAGTTTCGTGATATTTTCAATCAGTGAGTCGCTTTCATGCATTAATGTAGCGAGTTTGCCCTGAACATCTACCACAATCAGGCCCGTGTTTCCTTTCGATAACATTTCCACCTCCTATCTTGTGCGACCACAAACCATACTCAACAAGTTGAGCAACAGTTAATGTATCAGAATCCTTTCATATTAGAGCACTAAAACCTAGAAAGATGATCTTCGCTCACACATTTGCTCTTAGTTAAGAGTGGTTTGAACTGACTATTTAAATTTCTCTCGAATTAGCTCAATCAAGGCTTTGACTTTATTGGGCAGAAATAAGGCCGAGGGATAAATCAGAGTAAGATGCTGCTTCGGATGCGCGAATTGAGGCAGCACCTCGACCAACAAACCGTCTCTCAGTGCAGGCTTGGAGTGAATTTGAGGAATAAACGCGATGCCGTTTCCTGCTATCGCCATCGAGCGCAGCAAGTTGAGGTCATCCGAACGCAACGCGACATGCAAATCTGAATCGAGCAAATCGGCATTGTAACGATTAGTTAAAAGGCGATGTTGCTTAAGATCTTCAACCATTTTTACTGGCGGATGCGATTCTAGATAGGCTTTTGACGCAACAAAGTGACTACGATAAGGCAAAAGACTGAACTGCACATAGCTGTCATCGGTGACTTTGACCACGCTCGGAAGAAGCTGCAAATCAAACGATTGACGCTTGAGATCGACACTCTCTTGATGGTTTTCAATCTCGACCGAAATCTCCGGATACCGCGTTGTGTACTCGGTGATGATCGCGTTAAACGCGGCAGAGCTCATCAATGCGGAAGGAATGGCTAAACGCACCTTGCCCGTCAGCTCTTGTTGATATTCATGCATGGCATTTAAACCTTGCTGAATATGGTCAATAGGCTGCCCCACCAACTCAAACAAGCGTTTCCCGTGCTCCGTCAACTCAATGCTGCGTGTTGTGCGGATCAAAAGCTGTACCCCGAGCGATTTCTCTAATTCTTGCAGGCGACGACTCACTTTTGAGCGTTGTAGTTGATTCGCCTCTGCCGCTGCACTTATACCGCCGTGAACCACCGTCTGAGTGAATAGGTAAATATCATCAAAATTAACGTTCATTGTCCTATTTTTAGGTCATTTATGTTCGTATTATCATTCTACTGAATTGTGAGTGACTTCTCTATAATCCGCTATCCAATATGTTTAACGGAACTTGTAATGACGGCTGACCAAAAATTCAAACACTGGATGCGAACTTTGATTGTCCTGTTCATCGTACTATTTTTGTACATTATCATTGCTGACCGCCACGTCCCCTTAACGACCGAAGGACGAGTGCAAGGATACGTTGTCCAAGTCGCACCCGAGGTATCTGGTAAAGTGACCGACGTTCTCATCGAGAATAACCAGTCCGTTCAAAAAGGCGATGTGTTGTTTACGATTGATGATCGTAAATACAAGATAGCGCTTGAACAGGCGGAGCTGTCTCTGCAATCCGCCTATGAAAAAGAAGCAACACTGTATTCTCAACGCGAAGCCGCTCTTGCCAATATTGCCCGCGCACAAGCGACATTTGATAATGCACACCGCGAGTACAACCGCTTACTGACGTTATCGAAGCAAAAAGTCATCTCTCAATCGACACTCGATAATGCCTTTGCCCAAAATCAGGTATCACGTGCAGCGCTTAAAGCGGAACGACAAAACTTAAAAGTCATTGAGGCGCAATTAGGCGACCAAAAAGGTCAAAGCACCGCCGTTCGAATTGCCAAAAACGGCATCGAAAAGGCGCAACTTGATTTGGCAAATACCGCGGTACTCGCTCCCAGTGATGGTGTCGTGACCAACCTGCAACTAGAAGTTGGCACGATGGCAAACACCAACATGCCATTGCTGACATTTGTACCAACAGGATCACTCTGGGTAGCCGCTGATTTTCGTGAAAAATCCGTCGCGAACATAGACAAGACTTTCCACGCCTTGGTCACATTTGATGCCAACCCAGGTTCGGTGTACGACTTTGATTTAGCTAGCCGCGATTACGGTGTAGCAGCCGCACAACAAACGCCTAATGGCGCACTAACCAAAGTGGAAGTGAACAACCGCTGGGTACGTGATGCGCAGCGTACACGAGTGAACCTAACCAGCAGCGAAGAGTTACCACCAGCACTGTTTGTCGGCTCTCGCGCTACCATTGTTTTGTACCCAGACAACAGCATTTTCTGGCAGTTGATGGCGCAAGCACAGATTCACCTCGCAAGCTGGTTCCACTTCATTTACTAGGCGGCGACAATGAAAACCTTACGAATTTGGTTCGGCTGCTCTTTAGGGCTCGCGCTAAGCATGATCTTCGGTTGGTCTTACGGATTTTTTGCCATCATGATGCCGCTGTTTATATTGGGCAGAATGGACAACTTTAATCTTTCGGCTTTATTGATCGTGTTTTTCTCTGCGGTGTGGACAACCATACAAGCCACATTTTTGCTGGAATACTTGCAGTTTCATCCAACATTAATGACCGTAGCCGTCGGAATCATTATGCTGTTCAAGTGCATTGCAATGATGAACCAGAAAACCTATTTGTTTGGTTACATGGGGCTGTTAGTGGGTTCAATTGTGTTGAATTTTGCCAGCTATAACTTCATGGATATTGAAGAGTTCAATGTCAACATGTGGGTGATGGCGTTCAGCAATATTTTTGTTTGCGCATTCGCGTATTGGTTGTTCCCTGAGCCAAAGTCCCACACCGAGCACATTGAGATGTCGACCCCAGTGAAAAGCGATATTGACTACATCAGCCAAGTTGCCATGGGTTGGGTAGTGGCGATGGCGGCGTTTATCGTATTCCAAGTAGCGGACTTATATGACTCGTTATCCGCACAAGCTTCCATTTTGATCATCCTAACCCCAATGACTTTAGCGGGCTCGCTCGCCATGGCAAAAATTCGCATCATCGGCACCGCACTAGGCTGCATCGCAGGGATGGCTGTTCAGCTGATATTGGGCAGTTGGTATGGGCATGGGCTACTCTTTTGGCTCGCCTTTACCATTGCAATGGGGCCATTCTGCTTGTGGCTCACCAAGGGGCAAATTAAAGCGGCTATCGCGTTTTCTGCCATGTCTGCCCTATCGGTTCCGCTGACGACCTCGTTGGTGCCAGAACAAAAAGACGCGTTCTTTTCGATCTTGTACCGTTTCAGCTCGATTTTCGTTGCGGTTCTGCTCACCGCGATGGTGATGTGGGTGGTGCATCACTGGATTCGTGTGATGTTGCTAAAGCATCCTGAGATGAAGAGCGTAGAGTTGAATTAAATCTGGCCGAGGCTGGAAACGGGAAATGTATGCCGCTCACTTTACTGTGAGCGGCATTTTTATTTAAAACGGTCACCCTGAACAACGAGGGACGAGGTGATTCAGGAGCTACCCACCGAGTGCTGTGAAGTTCTAAGGTTATCGCCATTTTCCAGTGAGTTGTTAGTAGATTCCTAGTCTCGTCTAGACTCGCTGGAATGACCCAAATTTGAATACAAGCCAAATAGTTGGGTATGTGAGTAACATATCTCCCAACATCCGTCATCCTGAACATCGAGGAACGAGCGTGATTCAGGTTCTACTAACCACGTGCTTTGAAGTGCAAAAGTTATCGCTATTTCATAGCGAGCTGTAATCAGATTCCTAGCCTCGTTTAAACTCGCTAGAATGATCCTATCTTGGAGCTGCCCCAATACCTAGGATTGTGGCGAGCAATATATCTTCCAACATCCTTCATCCTGAACAGCGAGGGACGAGCGTGATTCAGGAGCTACCCACCGAGTGCTTTGAAGTGCGAAAGTTATCGTCATTTCCTAGCGAGCAGTAATCAGATTCCTAGTCTCGTCTAGACTCGCTGGAATGACCCTCTCTTGGAGCAGATCCAATACCTAGGGTTGTGGCGAGCAATGTATCTTCCAACATCCGTCATCCTGAACAGCGAGGGACGAGCGTGATTCAGGATCTACCCACCGAGTGCTTTGAAGTGCGGAAGTTATCGCTATTTCCTAGCGAGCAGTAAACCGACTCCTAGTCTCATTTAAACTCGCTAGAATGACCCTAATTTTAGTTCATGGTGCGGAGCCTAAGTATTAACATCAACCCACCAACTCTTTACGAATGATCTCCGCACCCGCACTTAACGCATTGAGCTTAGCGGTCGATACTTCAAGAGACAAAGGCGCCATACCACAGTTGGTACATGGGTAAAGCTTGTCGGCATCAACGTATTTCAATGCCTCTCGCAGTGTATTCGCCACTTCTTCTGGCGTTTCAATTTCGTTGGTTGCAACGTCAATCGCACCAACCATCACTTTCTTACCGCGAATCAACTCAAGTAACTCAATAGGCACTCGTGAGTTATGACATTCGAGCGAGATAATATCGATATTCGACTGCTGCAATTTAGGGAATACTTCTTCGTATTGTCGCCATTCAGTGCCTAGCGTTTGCTTCCAATCCGTGTTCGCTTTGATGCCGTAGCCATAGCAGATATGCACCGCCGTTTCACATTTCAGCCCTTCAATCGCACGCTCTAAACATGCAATGCCCCACTCGTTCACATCATCGAAAAACACATTGAACGCAGGCTCATCAAACTGAATGATGTCGACACCTGCAGCTTCAAGCTCTTTCGCTTCTTGATTGAGGATCTTTGCAAATTCCCAAGCCAGCTTTTCACGGCTACCGTAATGATCATCATAAAGCGTGTCGATCATCGTCATAGGGCCTGGCAGCGCCCACTTGATAGGTTGCTTAGTTTGCTGACGCAAGAACTTGGCATCTTCAACAAACACGGGCTTTGTGCGGCTCACTGGGCCAACCACAGTCGGAACACTTGCTTCATAACGGTTGCGAATGGTCACCGTTTTACGGTTTTCAAAATCTACACCGCTTAAATGCTCAATAAAGGTCGTCACAAAATGTTGCCGAGTTTGCTCGCCATCACTGACGATATCAACGCCTGCCAGTTCTTGTTCTTGCAAAGCGACACGTAACGCATCGCGTTTGCCATCAATCAGTTCTTCACCTTGCAGTTTCCACGGTGACCAAAGTTTTTCTGGTTCCGCTAGCCAAGAAGGTTTCGGCAAGCTGCCAGCCGTTGAAGTCGGTAATAGTGTTTTCATCGTCATTCCTTTCTAGATTCTCGTTGTCGATTACGCGTAGTTTGCAGACCATTGTTCAAGCACAGATTGATAAGGTTTGATGAAATGCTCCTCGGCAAATTTCCCTTGTTCAATTGCCAGTTGGCTGCGCTCTTCTCGGTCGTAAACGATTTGAGTTAGCGAGTGGTCTAGGTTTTTTAGGTTTGGCTGGTAGCAATTACCGGCAACCGCGTTGGCATTGTAAATCTCAGGTCGGTAAATCTTCTGGAATGTCTCCATCGTGCTAATCGTACTGATAAGCTCTAGGTTTGAATAATCGTTCAACAAGTCACCGAAGAAGTAGAATGCCAACGGTGCAACGCTGTTTGGCGGCATAAAGTAGCGCACCTGTAAGCCCATCTTCTTGAAGTACTGCTCCGTCAACGAAGATTCGTTCGGCTGATATTCAAAGCCCAAAACAGGATGTTGATTTTCGGTGCGTCGGTATACCTTGTTGTCCGATACGCTCAGACAAATTACTGGCAGCTTTTTGAAATGCTGTTTATAAGACTCAGAATTAACGAAAGCTTTGAACAGTTTGCCATGCAAATCACCGAAGTTCGCTGGGATGCTGAACTGTGGCTGGTTTTTGTTGTGGTCCAACAGCAAAACGCTAAAGTCGTAATCACGAACGTATGAAGAGAAGTTATTGCCCACAATGCCTTCGATGCGCTCGTTAGTGTTGTGATCAACAATGTTAGTTTTGAGCACTTCAATCGATGGGAATGCTTCTCCACTACCTTGGATATCCATATCAACAGAGATGATTTCAAGTTCAACTGAGTAGCGGTCACCTTGCGCGTTATCCCAATATGCCAACGCATTAAAACGATTATCGATCATTCGGAGCGCATTGCGCAGATTCTCTCGGCGGTAGTTTCCGCGAGCCAGATTAGCAAAGTTGGTAGTGATTCGCGTGTTGTCTGATGGTTGGTAATTCTCATCAAAGCGAATGCTTTTGATAGCAAATGTGAAATCGTTATTCATCGTGAGTTGGTATCCTATTTCCTTAGATAAAGCAGACTTTTCCTAACTCTGTGCATGGGGACATTTTTTGTTTTTTGGTTTTCCCAATCGTTAGGTTGCACAGCACTTACGACGAACGGTTCGTACAAAAATGACCGTCGCAGTGCCTAACACCAGAGCAGTCCTTTTTTTATACTTGCTTCACGAGTTGAGTAATATTGGTATTGTTTCACATTGAACATGAAGGAATTTCATGATTTGAGGAAAAAGCCTGTCTCGTGCGTGTTACACATGCAGTCGATAAAGACTTCCATTGCAGGCGTAACACACTTTCCGGCATTGCAGCCACACTGCGGTTTGATCATTTGCGGTGCGTTGGTAAACTCAAGCTCTTGCAGGCTGCCCTCTTGTAGTTCTTTTTCAACAGTGAAGCGAGGCAGAAAAGAGATACCGATATTACTCTCTACACAGTTTTTGATAGTGTTAATACTGCTCAGCTCAATCATGTTATCGATGCTGATGTTTCGCTTTTGGATGATGCTCTCAAAAGTCTTACGGAAAAGGCACTTAGGACCATTGCTGATGAATCCCAAATCAATGTGTTGCTCCCCTTTCTGTAGATCCAACCCTGTTAAAAGCGGCGAAGCAACAAGGACCAACGGCTCTTGTTCAAACTCATGCACCTTGAGTGCATCATCATTACCGACACGATAAAACACACCCAAATCGGCTTTATCAGCAATCAATTCATCACGAATCTTATAGCAGTTTTGTGATTGCAGTGAGAGCCTTACTTTCGGCGCTCGTATTCTGAATTCCTTCAAAACATTGGCCATTTTATAAGCGAGCTGAGTTTCTGCGATTAAAACCTTCAACTCCCCTGTCGGCTCAGAACTCTCTTGTTGTGCCGTGCCTTCAATGTTTTCCATCACTCGTGCGAGCTCATAAACGTACGGAAGGATCTTTTCTCCTGCCTGAGTCAGCACCATTTTTCGGCCGATCTTTTCGAACAACTGCAATGAGAGATCTTGCTCTAACTATTTGATCTTAAAGGTAACTGTCGACTGAGTGCAATAAAGCTTTTGCGATGCTTTAAGAAACGAACCTTCCTCAACAATGGTTTTAAACGTAATGAAACGTTTTAGATTCATGACCAAACTCCTAACTTAATAGTTCAAAAAGTTAAAACTCTTAGTTTAAATGCATTCAATTTTTTAATTGATTAACGCGAAGTATAGTGCACAAAAAACAGGAGAGATAGAGATGAGTGCCATCTACACCGCATTTTTCACCTACGTCATCATTACTTCGATCACGCCGGGTCCCAACAACATTTTGTCGCTCAGTGTTGCAACACAGCACGGGCTAAAGCGATCTACCAACGTCATTTCTGAGATGTTCTGCGGCTATATTGTTTTGATGCTGCTGTGTGGCGTTTTCACTTACCACATGGTCAGCCTGCTTCCTGTGATTACACCTTGGCTCACATGGGTGGGTGCGGCTTACATCATTTGGTTAGCTTGGGGAATCGCGACAAGTGATATCAAAACTACATCAGAAGATTCTGAGGGCATCACTTTCTTGACGGGCTTTGGTTTGCAGTTCGTAAACGTGAAAATCATTCTATACGGCGTAACATCCATATCGACATTCGTGTTGCCTTACACACAAAACATCTACTGGATCTTGGCCACCAGCCTAGTGCTCGCGTTTATTGCTCTAGCCAGCAACTTGATCTGGGCAATTGCAGGCAAACTTCTTCAATCGCAATTCCAGAAATATGGCAAAGCGATCAATATGACCTTAGCGGCGACGCTACTTTACTGCGCGGTACAGTTGTTTGTTTGAGGCTGAGGTTGAGGAGATGAGACGCAGTGATTTCCGCGTCTCGAATTTGTAGATGGAGAAATGGTTGGCTTTGAGTATGCTAACTCAAAGTTGGACAGAAGCTTGTTGAACTTTCTGCTCTATTTTGGCTGACGGTGATTAGGAGAAGTATGGATAGATCCATAAATATAGTTTTTTAAGATATCAAAAATCCACCAAGATGCGCGGTCACTTGACAGTCATTCAATTTATGAGCGCTAAAATACTGAGCAGACGAAATGTTGCTGAAATGAGATTTCCAAATAAGTCGAACTGCCCTGTGGGAGTTAACTGCTCTTGTATGCTTTACGTTTGTTTGAATCACAAAGCCTTTCTGCTACCCAAACGACTAAGTAAATAACTGAAAGGCGTCTCCGACGGTAGCTATATTACCTTCAAAACAAAAGGAAGATCTTAAACATCTCCTCCCGTGCTCTACTGAATAGCTTTTGCATGTGGATCTGTCGTTAATTTTTTACCTTTCAGCAAGCCAAGCTCGTGTAAAAAAGACCCTGCACATTTATGTACTTTCGCCTTTTCGAGACTCATACAAACAAACCGTCAAAAGAACTACTGCCTTTTATTCGGCAGTGCTCGTTTTGTGTGCCTCAATATATATGGTTTCAAGGATAACTTATCAATAGTTGCTATTTACCAGCTGAAGACGACAGCATCCAAAAATAGCTTTAATTCCGCTTAGTTACTACACCAAGATCAAACGCCCATGGGCTAATAGCGCGCACCTAACCAGGAATGATCACACTAGTGATCTCGTTATCAGTAAATGCCTCTTCACCAATGACAGTCACCGAATCTGGAAAGGTTATGCTAGTAAGCTTGTTTCCATCAAATGCCCTCCTCCCAATGGTAAATACTGAGTCAGGTAGAGTTACTCTGGTGAGCTCATTATGGCTAAGTGCCAACTCCCGAATAGTAGTCAACGTGTTTGGAAGGGTTACGTTAGTGAGCTTATTTCCATAAAGTGCCCCCTTCCCAAGAGTAGTCACGGAGTCAGGAACAACGATATCTCTTCTTGCTCCACCGTAGGAAACAACGACCTTTTTGTTCTCAGTTCCATCATCATTACGAGCAAAAATAAAGCCATCTGATGGTATATTGTTTAATGTGGGTAACGCGTTACCATTGAACCCTCCAGCACCGATGGTGGATAACGAATCTGGGAGGGTCACACTATTAAGTTGGTTAAAACTAAACACATTTAACGCTGGTAAGCTTGTTATCGCTAAACGCCCCTTTGCCAATGGCTACCACGGAATCTGGAATGGTCAGGTTGGTGAGCTCATTGTCCTTAAATGCCTCATCTTCAATTGTGGCAACCGAATCCGGTATGGTTACATTAGTGAGTTGGTGACCAACAAACGCGCCTTCACCAATAATGGTCACCGAGCTTGAAATTATGACATCGGTCTCTCTACCGGTATACTCTGCAAGTATTGATTTGTTCTGCGAGCCATCTAATTTTTTAGCATAGACTAACCCTTCCGTTGCATGCTCACAGCCTGTTAGAAGGGCTAGACTAAGCAAGATGCCAAAGATTTGGTCAGTTAGCCTATTGAGTTTTATTCTTGATAATGACATTGCTACTCGCGGGTTTATAATTAGACCGTTATCGGTCTTTCTATGCAAACGCATAAAATGTTCACAGAAATTTAGCTCTACTCAGAGATAAAAGGATGATAACAATACTTTTAATGGATTATCACTCCCAAAAAGATGCTTAGATAGTTTCTCTAACAAAAGAGGCAACTTTGACAAGCCAAACAAGCATATAAAACGCTTAAATCGTGTTGAATTTCATTCTATCGGATAACTTTTTGCAGGGTATTTGATCTAATGAGTATAGGAGCAATAGTTTCCTGTAATAAAGAAAACTGTTGCCTATTTGATCATCCATATTCAAGATGAATATTCATAAGAAGACTAGAGATGGGCAATTTCTGCGGCTATCAAAGTCGAGCTAAAGTCGCGGAAGCGAACAAAAGCTCAGACCAAGCGGAAGTTACGCTCCTCACCCAATTCAATATTATAGGGATGTTCGCACGCAAGCGCCTGAAGGAGCGTAACAGCTGGTAAAACTAATGTATTTCAAGCGATGAGATTGGCTTTAGATTAATCATTATCTACTCCAGTCTGGCTGGAGTAGTTCATGTCAAAAATCGCCTTCGAATAAGTCAAATTAACTTAAATTCAACGCATAGAATCCATCAAACATTCACAGATATATTATCTCAAAGGAATAAGAAAATGCGCTATATTCGTCTAATTATAATCGCATTGAGTGTAGCGATTTTTTCTGTCCAAGCTTTTGACGGAGCTAGGTTTGCTCACAAAGATTGGTATTTGGCATGTGACAATACTGGCACTTGCCGAGCAGCGGGGTACGCGCCAGCTGGTCTTGGCTATGGTATGGCAATGATGTTTAGACGTGAAGCTGGACCTGCAACCCAGATCACGGCAAAGCTTTTTCTGCAGCTACATGATGAGCAGGCGTTGCCAGCAAGTGTGACTTTGTTGATTGACAACCAAGACCTCGGCCCAATCTACACAGATAAAACGAGTCAGCTGAGCGCCATGCAAGTACAGGCATTATTGGCGGTGGTTACTACTAACGCGGTAATTGAAGTAGGCGCTGGAAAGCAGCGCTGGCGCATTTCGAACAATGGCGCCAGCGCTGTGTTTCGCAAAATGGATGAGTATCAAGGGCGTAGCAACACACCATTTGCTGTGGTTGCCAAAGGTAAACAATCTGAGAACGAAGTACCACCCGCTAAAGTACCACCAAGTTTGACTGTGCAAGCACCGCTATCAAACGCTGTTACCCTTGAAATCGGTTCGTCAGCTTATAATGAGGTGTTACAGTTGCTGACCACTAATGTGCCAGCATCTGAGTTGGATTTCGAACTCCAGAGCGCATCACTTGAAACTGCAGAGCTGGGTCAGGGTAAACGATTTATTGGTGCTTGTTGGCTTATGGCTTACAACGCGCTTTGCAACCATTGGTTAGCGGATAAAAATGGCCCCAATCAGTTGGTTGCATTGGACAGTGATGGTTTTTATATAGATGGTATGGCGCGCCAAGACCGCAAGGGACGAGGATATGGCGATTGCTGGGAAAGTCAGGCATGGGTGTTTGATGGGCAATCTATGGTACCCACTTTGATATCCAGCACGGGTCCATGCCGAGGTATTGCCGGCGGTATTGACCCTATGCCGACCTACATCACTGATGTAACTTTTCCTTCTAAGCAATAATTTTGTAAATGAGGTGAGTTTAAATGTCGATCTTGGTGGCGGCTTGCTAAGTTGTTCGCATCAATAAGAGGTGGAGTATAAAAAAGGATTACTTTCAGTAGGGTAAGTACATGCGGCCTCTGTTTTATAGGGTTAAGATTCTAAGCGATTTGGGGGCATTTTCAAGCTAGAAAATACCACGTGTTAAAATTCAGATCGTGATATTTCTGGACAAATGTATGGTACGCCCCGTTTTGCAAGTGAAAAATCCAAATAACGGCGTTGGTTTGCGCTAATGTATTCAGAGTCT
>NZ_JAWOTB010000031.1:0-23852 GCF_033338655.1 Vibrio sp. Vb1729
GCATACCACCTTAACCACTAAAACCAACGCATAGTAAAAATGCCACGCGTGCCGAATCACTCTTGAACAATTTGTTATGTACGTGCTAAAGGTACACTACTGACTCCACATTGTTGCCCTCAGGGTCAATCAAAAACGCAGCGTAGTAGTTTGGAGCATAGTGTTTTCGTAAACCAGGCTTACCGTTGCATTTACCACCTAAAGATAACCCCGCTTGATGAAATGCAGAAACTTGTAATTTGTTTGATGCAGAAAAAGCAATATGGCACTTAGAATTACTGACGCCTTTTTCAATTAGAAACCTTACATTTGGCTCGCACGAAAGCCCAAAGCCAGCAGCATTTTCATCTGACCACTTGAGTTCAATACCCAATGGCTCTAGCACATTCTTGTAAAACACACGACATTCTTCGAATGCAACTACCTTAATTTCAAAATGATCTATCACTCTCGATCCTTTAGAGTTGGTTACAATTTTCCTTAAAGTACATAACGCCCAATTAAGGTGTGAGGCACGCAATACCGATGCTTCCGCATACCACCTTAACCACTAAAACCAACGCATACCAAAAATGCCACGCGTGCCGAATCACTCTTAAATTGTTTGTTATAAAGCGGACTCTACATTAAACGCCTTTTCTAACCACACCGAGCTTATGTACTGCCCGTGTTTCTTCGCATACTCATTGAAAACTCCGACTTCTCTGAAACCAAACCGTTTATGTAATGCAACTGATGCGTCGTTTGGTAATGCAACACCCGACAATACACGGTGGACGCCGTAAGCACGAATAGATGAGAACAACTGAGTATATAGTTTAGAACCTAAACCTTTCCCTTTAGCTTCTTGTGCCAGATACACGGTCACTTCTACAGTATCGTCAAAAGCTGAAATTGCTCTGTACTGTTGGGAACATGCAAAACCTAGCAATTCGCCGTTTTCTATAGCGACATATAGTTGATATTTGGTGTTGCTAGAGAACTGAGAAAACCATTTCTGACGATTTTCCAGAGTAAATGGAACTTCCTCAAAGCGTGCATTGGTGTGTTCAATATAAAAATTAAAGATGTCTGTAATACCAGTAACATCTTCAAGTTTACCTGTTCGAATTTCCACGAAATGTCCTTTTTCTTCGAGCTTTATAACGCCCTGTTAAGGTGTGAGCAACGCTATACTAAAGCCGCCGCATACCACCTTAAACACAAAACGCAACGCATAGTAAAAATGCCATGCGTTGCGAATCACTCTTAAACAGTTTGTTATAACTCTGATTTTGCCTTAGTCAATAGCTTATGAACGTCTTCTGAGTTCGCGAAGTCTAAACAATATGCCAATTCTATTGCACTACCACTTTTTGATTTATAAGAGTCAATATTCTCATTGCTCAATAATTCACTGAGCTCAAAAAATGCATCCAAAGGCAAATTAGAAAACTCTCTGTAGCCTTGCATTGCCGTTACCGCATCTTTGGCCACATCGGAGCCCTTGTAATAAGTCGCAATACAAGAAGAAAGCGCATATTTTTTAAACAACTGCTCATCACTTTGAGTGCTCAATGGACTTGCGCTTAATCCCACGCTAAAAGTTGCAACAAATATAGTGCTGACTAATCTTCTAGTTTCCATAAGTACGCCTTCTTTGCTTGTGGGAAGTAACAACTATCCGTACATCTTGAGCCAGTCCAAATACTTGCATGCCCTGATGCATCTAGCCAAGTATCCACATCAACGACCAATATACCTTTGTAGTCAGCCAACTTATTCGCGTTAGGATTTTCAATTACAACCTCAGGATCACCAAACTTTTGATGCAAGAAGCTGATCAAATCCCTGACTCTGTAGATATACCAATTTCCCTGTCCACCAGATACAGTTTTATTTTTAATGTAAGGAACCTTAAAACCAGCATAATTAAGTGCATATGACATCCGAATTGCACATGCATTTTCAAAACGGCCCTGCTCTGGTGTTAGCACATTGATATTGTGATTCACTTTACCACCAATTATTGTACCAACGTCCGATACACCTCGGTTAACCTTTGCAAAAGCCACTTTCATTTTTAGTAAGCTAGGACGTGCTGCCATTTAAAAACCTCCCCATCAATTGTTTGAACGAAAAGGTCTCACAAAATAAGCAACCATACTAACAACAAGTTAATTGTTCTTGAGGCTCTTCAAGATCAAAGGTGTAACAATGAAACTGACAAAAGAGTTATAACGCCGCATTAAGGTGTGAACAACGCGACCACAAAACTTAACCATGCCACCGTAAACACAATACTCAACGATGGAATGAAAAATGCCAAGCGTTGAGAATCACTCTTAAATGCTTTGTTATGCCTCTAATATTTATGGCACAAGCTCATTTTCTTTAGGTAGTGCTTTATGTAATACAGTTTGACGAATAAGATCTCGCAGAATCTCAGCTGAAACACCCACAGATTGTGCAAGATCGCCTTTAGTCTTTGAGCCATGGACTGCAGATGACCTTGAATTATATAATTTTTTTACCTGTTCAAATTTTTCCTTTCGTAAATCACTATCATTAGGATGAAGAAAACGTGCTATATAAAGGCTAATTCGAAACCTAATTTCAGAGGTAGCCCCAAACATCCCCTCAATACCAGCCCATAGAACAGCCATCTGTATTCTTGGCATGGAGTGCCACCTATAAGATGCTAAACAATGTACAGCCGTTTGAAATTTATCATTATCCAATAGTAATCGAGCGTCATGAAAGTGATTTATAACCCATTCAGTGTCTTCGGCACTCAACTGATACGGTAAAGCTTGAGTTAAACCTTTAAAGTATAGGTTCGTCGCACGCAGATTAGTTTTTTCAGAGATTAGACTTGCTTCCGAACTCGATTGAAGATTAAACCCTATCTCAGAGTTGAAGATAGCACTAAGTAGAAGTATATCCCACGAAGAGTTCCAAGCTTTAATTGCTAGATCTTTTTGTGTAGCCGCTTTTATTTCAAGCTGAGCAGTAATCCTAGGGATAAATGCTGCAACAACAGCTATGTCATCCGCTTGCGAGCATGCTGAAAGCGCTGTATTAAAATCAAGGTGCGATGTGTCTGCGGGCATCAACTTCATACTATCGGAAAGTAATATATCTGAGCTAACTTCTATGCCATTGAGCAGTATGTAAGTTTTTTGTTCTATTTCATGTTGTTTCATCTATCTATTCCTGATGCACTCGGAGGCATAACGCCGCATTAAGGGGTGAACAACGCATTCCACCCAAACTAAGCCATTGTGCCGTAAACACTAAAGCTGATTCAAACCAAAACTGCCAAGCGTTGTGAATCCCTCTTGAATGCCTTGTTAGTTGCCAAACCCAAGGCTAAGATTTGGAGTTTATTACCGCTTTGCCAACAATGATTTTGCGTGCTTTGTAAGACTCAAATCAGGCGCAGTTTCAAAGCGCCTGTCACTGAAACCACTTGGAACAGATAGCGCCGTAGAAAACGGGCTAACAACACCCAAAAGCTCTTTTGGACAGATAATTTAACCGAGCTGACTTTCAACACCCAAATAAGCTTACGAAACAGAAAATCCAATCACACAAGAAACCAAAGTTCGATTTTCACAAATCCAAATCGTTAGAAATTGAAATACGAAAAACCAACCAAACTCACACGAACATTAACCCTAAACATTCTGCTTTAGGTACGCTTTTCCTCGTTGGCAACTAACGCCGCATTAAGGGGTGAACAACGCCACCACCTAACCTAAACCATTGTGCCGTAAACACTAAAGCCAATTCAAACCAAAACTGCCAAGCGTTGTGAATCCCTCTTGAATGCTTTGTTAGTTGCCAAGCCTAAAGCTTTGATTTGAAGTTAATTACCGCTTTGCCAACACTTGCTTTACGTATGTTGGAAAAATCAAATCAGACGCAGTTTCAAAGCGCCTGTCACTGAAACCGCTTGGAACACGCAACGCCGTAGAAAACGGACTAACAACACCAAAAAGCTCTTTTAGACAGACACTGTCACCGAGCAGACTTTCAACAAATAAATCGGTTTCTGAAACAGAAAATTCAACCACAAAAGAAACCTGAGAACGATTTTCACAAACCCGAACGATTCAAAATTGAAGTACAAAACCCCACCAAAAACACACTGACTTTAACTCTAAACATTCTGTTTAAGCTGCGTTTTCCTCGTTGGCAACTAACGCCGCATTAAGGGGTGAACAACGCCGCCACCGAACTTAACCTATTGTGCCGTAAACACTTAAGCCAATTCAAACCAAAACTGCCAAGCGTTGTGAATCCCTCTTGAATGCTTTGTTAGTTGCCAGACCCAAGGCTTTTATTTGAGGTTTATTGCCACTTTGCCAACACCTATTTCTCGTGTCCTGAAACACTCAAATCAGACGCAGTTTCAAAGCGCCTGTCACTGAAACCACTTGGAACACGCAGCGCCGTAGAAAACGAACTGACAACACCAAAAAGACCTTTTGGAGAAACAATGCCACAAAGCTGACTTTCAACAAGCGAATCGGCTTCTGAAACGGCAAACCAAACTAGGAAAAGATCGAAGCTCAATTTCCGCGAACCAAGAACCCGAAGTTCGAAGTGCAAAATAAAGCAAAGCACACGAACGATTAGACCTAAACACTCTGTTTTAGCTGCGTTTTCCTCGTTGGCAACTAACGCCCTGTTAAGGGGTGAGCAACGCAATACCGATGCCGCCGCATACCACCTTAAACACTAAAACCAACGCATAGTGAAAATGCCACGCGTTGCGAATCCCTCTTGAACAGTTTGTTATGTGCGTGCTAATTGAGGTACTTTTGCCAATGCTGCTGCCCTTTCAAAACTACTCTGTAATCTTCGTAGTCCAATGAGCTGTAGAGCTTTTTAGCTGCAAAATTATCATCACCGACCTCTAATGTGATTTTGAGGTAATCATTATCACGACAATACTGTTCGATACCGTTCAGTTGCGCCTTGCCAACACCCTTACCACGAAAGTTGTCCGACACCATAAAATCATGGATATTCATCACTCTTTGCGCACGATAAGTTGAGAACGATTCAAAGCAAACTGCAAAACCAGCAGGCTTATTGTCGACAAAACTGATAAATCCGTGGAAATAAGGCAACGCAAATAGCTGAGCAATTACTGAGAGATCTAGTTCAACTGAGAATCCAGATAGATACTCTTTGAACAGAGTCTCGAATATACTTTTGCCCTCAATGCTTTCTGTTTCAATACGCCTGATTGTGATTTCCATATTCATTTCCACCAAAGCACATAACGCCGCATTAAGGTGTGAGCAACACCAACACGAAACTTGACCAGACCACCGTAAACACTAGACCCAACGGTGGAATGAAAAATGCCATGTGTTGGGAATCACTCTTAAATGCTTTGTTAGGCATTTGCGTGCGCCATCAGTAGAACATTATCTATTTGTCTTGGGCTTAAATCCAACTGCCATTGGGATAAAGCATGCCTCTGCAATGAAGAGCACTTCTGAACAAGTTTGTTGTACTCTTTATCTCCAGTCTTGGACGCTTTCGCTCGCCCGGTGATATGGGAAAAGTAAGAAATCGCTTTGACAGCCCTTGCATCATAGATATAAAACAAGTGAGGTAAATGAAAGTGCAAATATTTTGAAGCTAATGATCTCTTATCCAAACCACTGATATCTTTGAAAAGTTGAGTGACCTTCTCATGAACTTCGAGAACCTTATATAGAGAATCGTCGTCAATACGTGTAAATTGCTTTAGTTCGCATAACCACTCATCAATGTCTGACGCAACTATCTTAGGAGCTACAACATCAATATAGAAGTCTTCATTTGCGTACTCGGTCTTGTCCTTTCTCCGTTCGATAGCTGCAGCATATGACCTTCCAATAAGCCACACTTTTGCAATTACTTTAGCCGGTTCTTTATGTTCAAAAGCACTTTGGCAAAGATCGTATAAAACTTTATTTCCATAATCCCAGTAATTAGAGCCTAGCGACTGCTTTGCTAGTTGTTCGAATTCCAAACTTGCCTCCTGATGCCTAACGCCCTGTTAAGGTGTGAGGCACGCAATACCTAAGTCTCCGCATACCACATTAACCACTAAAACCAACGCATAGTAAAAATGCCACGCGTGCCGAATCACTCTTGAACAATTTGTTATGCGCGTTCTCCACGATTGAACGCAACTACAGTAGCGCGTAATTTAGTCAGCTTAAACTCTGTAAGTAACACTGTAACAAAAGACAATATAGAAACGGAGATAAGTGCAATATTTATCAAAGCATTACCACTAAACTCATAAATACCTGACAGACCAATAAATAGCAAAAGACAGGCAATTATCGATAGAATCGAATCATTAGTTTTCACTTTATACTCATCATCAGGTATATCTTTTATTATCGAAACCGGATTTGAAAGCCCGTCAAGCCGAACTGCAATTTTTCCTTTTTTAATTTTGACTTTTAGGCCAGAACTTCTTAACGAATTAGCTAAATCTTCCATGATTGATTATCTCCATTTCTGCGAGCGCATAACGCCTTGTTAAGGTGTGAGGCACGCAATACCGAAGCTCCCGCATAACACCTTAACCACTAAAACCAACGCATAGTAAAAATGCCACGCGTGCCGAATCACTCTTGAACAATTTGTTATAAAGATTTTTTCTCAGTTGCCTTTTCATAGTCATTGAGTGCTCTATTGATGTGATACACAGAAAACAAGGCACTACCATCATTGAGCATATAAAAGCCTAATGGTAGGAAGATAACACCAGAAATAAGAAGGCTCGGCTCAAATCCAGTAACAATGGAGTAAATCGATAGTAAAAATGTTATGAACCCAAAGCCAGCTATCAGCAATCCAAACACCAAATTATAAGAAGCAATAACCTTATCTAGGACATTTAATCTGACCCGATACGACAAAAGTTCTACACCTGAAATATCAGGTAAAAGTTGGACTGTTTTCAAAACATGTCTGAAAGAGACCGTCGCCCCAACCCTTTCATTAAGTACATAAACTGCTTTTAACATTGGGAAACTAACACGGGTACCATGAATACCTTTAAAACACTCAATATCTAGCTCGTTTTTTAAATGAGTCTTTAGTTCTTCCGAGACACTCGGTTCTTGTAAAGCAGATAAAATTTGAGCCATTCTATTTTTTCTAAGTAAGAAGTAGTACTCGGTTACTCTAGGAGCATTTATAGCAATAGTTACGATCACTACAACAATCGCAATCCAGTAATCACCACTTTTTAGTAACTCAACAACTAAGTTCATTTATCGTGAAAGTCTCCTAATCTTTATAACGCCTTGTTAAGGTGTGAGGCACGCAATGCCTAAGCTTCCGCATACCACCTTAATCACCAAACCTAACGCATGGTAAAAATGCCACGCGTGCCGAATCACTCTTGAACAATTTGTTATGCTCGTACTCAAAGAAATTGGAGAATTAAGCAAGTGACAAACGCTGGAAGCCCTGCAATAAAGAAAACCAAACCTGCCTGGAAGTTCATTCTATGCTGCTCTCGTTGGTCTTCTTCGAAATCATGACCTTCTACCATTTTGTAAACTTTATCTGTTCTAGAATCATCCATATGCGCTGTTTTACTATATACGCCACCTTCCCACATAAGCTTTGCTAAAACCCAGTTCACGATAACAACGAAGAACAGAAAGTCGACTGGCTGAGTAGTATCAAAGAAGGGGACAAACTGAGCTAAGAGAATAACAATCAATGCTGCAACAAGATTGATTAGCACCACTTTCTTCAGTAAATTGAGCAAAATTCCCTCCTAGAGCATAACGCCAAATTAAGGTGTGAACAACGCTAACCACCCTACCTAAAGCATTGTGCCATAAACACTAAACTGGCTTGAAGTGAAAGCGCCGAGCGTTGTGAATCACTCTTAAATTTATTGTTATATGCGTACTCATTTAGACCACTGAAATCACAACGCGCTCGTTGTCCGCTTTATCTTCCACTTCCAGTAAAGTCCCTTCCGTCTTAGCGTCCTTTAACGCATGTACTAAGGCTTCTAGTTGTTCACCATTTTCGTCGAATTTAGACGATATATTCCGAGGTATTATATTCGCTACGACTTTGGCCAAACCAAGGGGAATAGACAAGCTGTCTTGCAACTCACCTGAATCACAAGAATAAGTATCGATTTTTAGTTTACGCATACTCGAACTCTCACCGACCATATGAATCAACTAGAATACGTTACCTTTGAAATATATCTGTGAGCGAGATTAAGTGTTTGAATGCCTAAAGCATATAACGCCGCATTAAGGTGTGAGCAACGCTACCACGAAACTCAACCTTACCACCGTAAACACGAAACCCAACGATGGAATGGAAAATGCCAAGCGTTGGGAATCACTCTTAAATGCTTTGTTATGTGCTTATTTGATCATGATGACTTCACTACCAACCCAACCAACTTTACCTGCGCAATTGCCATTTATGACCTTAACTTTTTCAGCTAACTCAAAGCCATTTGGCGAGGTATAGGCTTCGCCAATAGGCGCTAATTTAACGCCCTGTTTCAGATTGCAGATAAAGTTTTTCGAACCTCCGAACAAATCAGGCTCTTTCATTAAGTATGTGCCACCACCCTTTGGGTGATTAACAACTAAGGTATCCGCATTGTCGTTACTTTGATTTGAATAATTGTTAACTGTTATATCGCCATTTTGCGTCCCGACAACAGTGTTGCTCTGCCCCTCTACATTCTGCTCAAAAGAATCAGAAGATGCGGTAACCGGAAAGAAATACAACCCAAGACTAACTATGCTTGCAAGTCCTGAAACAATAGTAAACTTCTTCATTGTTGACATCCTTATAAAACTACTAAATATATTTTTTAATTTCATAAGAATACATTATCACGCAAGCTCTTATTGACCGAATACTCAATCGCTTACGGGGACTCGAGCACATAACGCCAAATTAAGTAGTGAGCAACGCCACCACCTAAGCTAACCCATTGTGCCGTAAACACTAAAGCTGAATCAAACCGAAAGTGCCAAGCGTTGCGAATCTGCTTGAATTTATTGTTAGGTGATTAGTACGATGCGCCATTGATTTTACGTACAGGAATACTCGAAAGCACTTCATTTTCGGCCATTCTCATATTTACAGCCAAGATATCTTCGGAACATTTCTGTGTTGTTATGTAATGCGTTAAACAACCACATGAGTTGCAACGATGAAATTCTACTTCTTTGTCACCCCAACAATAGAAAGATGTTTTCTCATTCATTCTGATTTGAACTTGTTCTGGAGAAAAGTACGCCCAAGTTGCAGCATAGCGACGACAAATAGAGCAGTTACACTCTCCAACTTCTTTAGGAAACGAACTCAACACCAAACTAACGTTTCCGCAGTGACACTTTAATTCCATTCGATCATTCCCTGTATTCACCTAACGCCGCGTTAAGGGGTGAGCAACGCAATACTGAAGCCGCTGCATACCACCTTAATCACTAAAATCAACGCATGCTAAAAATGCCACGCGTTGCGAATCCCTCTTGAGCAGATTGTTAGCAATCACGTTGGCGCTGCAATTATTTACTTTCCAAGTCATTAGACACATAGCTCAGTTTTTTCATAAGCCTTCGAGCATCTTCTTGCGATATTTCAGCGAGTTTGAAAACTTGTTGTTCACGACTTGGAGCAGTAATAACCGTTGCATTACCATCAATGAAAACCATATCTGTCGTTAGTTTGTTGGAAGCATGCGGTAGCTCCCACCCTTGGTATAGATAGACCGTTTGACCTTGCTTGAGAGTGAACTGTTTGTCCCAGAAGAGCCTTGAAGGGATTAAAGGATCATAAAATTCAAGATTTTTTTCACCAGGCTCTGCGTAAAACCAAGTATAAGATCCGTTCAGCAACTTCCCTGTTGGCTCTCCATTTACTCGATAGGTTTGGACATTTTCCAACAGCCCTTTGTTGTTGCCTTGCAAAATATAAACGATTGACTTTCCGTTATTAAAATTAGGCTCAACTTTATTTGCTTCCACTCTATCAGGTGCTGATGCACATCCCCAGAGAGAAACTAGCAACACTGCCATTCCTATTACATTTTTCATAATACTCCTTTTTGTTATTAGTGAATGCTAACGCCCTGTTAAGGTGTGAGCAACGCAATGCCGATGCCTCCGCAAAACACCTTAAACACAAAAACGCAACGCATAGTAAAAATGCCACGCGTTGCGAATCACTCTTAAACAGTTTGTTATACGCTTTTTCTCACTATCTAAAGTGAAGTGTATATATTAACTAAGCTAAAGCTCACAATAAATTCGGCTCATACCACGATCACCTCGCTTATAACCAGCAGCAGCTGATTCAAAGTGCGTGGTAGCTTTTAGACCAACCATTTTGTTTACTGTCATCCCCGGAACTGTACCCGAAGCACTGCCGCCAGAGATCTGATAACAACGAACTGCATCATTCCCAGCAGTTGTACTGCCGTAACAATGTGGTAAAACTTCTCGCGGGTATCCGTCGTAAGTAAACTCAAGCTTTAACTTCTCTTTAATTGCACGAACAATTAGCTCATTCATAACCGTACACTCATATTTAAGTAACTAGAGAGTAAGAAAATACTCACTCTGATTCATAAGCTATGACTAAAACGGAAGTCATACAACAAAATTTAAACTTTAGTTGTATATTATGCTTGAAATGTCTGCAGAATAAGAAAAACGCTTCAGAAAAGAACCGGAACATTGATATTAATCATTGAGATACATGACTTTTTAGGCGTATAACGCCCTGTTAAGGTGTGAGCAACGCAATACTGAAGCTCCCGCATACCACCTTAACCACTAAACCTAACGCATAATAAAAATGCCACGCGTTGCGAATCACTCTTAAACAGTTTGTTATACGCACGAACGTTTAAGCCAAGATTTTATGCCAAGCCCCACTTTGAAACCATGATTTTTATGTGCTTTGATGCACTTAAGTCAGGCTTAGACTCAAAGCGGCTTGTCACTGAAACCACTTGGAACAAACCGCGCCGCAGAAAACGGACCTGCAACACCAAAAAGCACTTTTGGAAAGACAATTTCACAATGAGGACTTTCCACAAACTCACTGAAACCACGTGAACTCACCACACCAGAGAAAGCGCCCTTTCAGCGAGTAAGTCAGCTTTTAAAAAGGCAAATTCACAGAGCTGAATCTCAGCGAAAAACGTAGCCTGAACTGACCCCGAAAAATCAGCACCAAAGAAGAAAACCATCACACAAACGGCAAGCCGAAAGTGAGCAAAGAACCAAGGAAAATTAAGATTGAAGCAGGAATATCTCAACGCCCAAACACCACGAATCAACGCTGAAAATCGCAATTTTTGACCTGAATTTTTAGGCTTTCTTCATATAGCGTATAACGCCCTGTTAAGGGGTGAGCAACGCAATACCGAAGTTCCCGCATACCGAATTAAACACTAAAACCAACGCATAGTGAAAATGCCACGCGTTGCGAATCCCTCTTGAACAGTTTGTTAGAGCGCAACTCAAAGGTTGAACAGAACTTTCAAAAGAGAATTTACCAAGGAAGAGATCCCTAGAAAGAGAACTACTGGCAAACCTATCGCTATTATCAGTTTAAACTCGACAAACTCACCTACTACAGCATCACCATGTCTACCTCCCAGAAACTTTCTCGATTCGTCTCCTACCGTAGATTTGACTTCATCTGTGACCGTCTTGCGATCTTTACCGATAAATTCTTTGAACAACATAAAGCCAAAGGGAGCGATAATAATGCCGGTGATAAGATATGAAATGTATTCAATCATGTCCGTCATATTCATTATTCTTCTCCTGCGCTCTAACGCCCAATTAAGGTGTGAAGCACGCTACCACGACACTAAATTTGAACACCTTAATCACTAAACTTGACCCGAACCAAAAATGCCAAGCGTGTTGAATCACTCTTAAATTGTTTGTTATATTTACGATTTCTCGTAAGCTGAACTTAGATCCTCAAAGAAAATTCTACGATTATCTAAGATATCCTCACGCCACAATTTTACTTCTTCTAATGGTTTTCCATGTTCACCGATATACACTTCAGCATAGAAACTAGAAACAGCCTCACCAAAAGCTCTCAGTGATTGCTGACTGTCAGATAAACCAAGTAATAACAATTTTGATTCAGCGCTATTGAGGTTTTTGTATGAGCTGTAAAGGTTCGCTCTAGCTTCATTTAACTCTTTCAGAAAGTCATCACTAAGTTTTGAGCCACTACTTTTTCTACGAGTAAAATCTACAATTCTTGCCCAATAAACCATTGAGTGATGTGAGAAAACCTCTACCTGTTCGGCTACAGACTCTAAACTCTCTAACTTTCGGGTTCTACGTTGCTTTTCATCGTCGTTCTTGTGTTGGAGCTGAGTAATTTTCCAAGTCGTGACTCCGCTAATTAACGCACCAAGCCCAATTTTGACTGCCGTATCAAGAATTTCCATATATGTTATTGCCACTGAACCTCCTGTAAATATAACGCCCTGTTAAGGTGTGAGCAACGCAATACCGATGCCGCCGCATACCACCTTAAACACTAAACGCAACGCATAGTAAAAATACCACGCGTTGCGAATCACTCTTAAACAGATTGTTAGCTGCGTTTTTCAAGCATAATATGGACTAATTCTGTTACTTTCATTTGTAGTAAAGTATACAGGTTACGAACATCAGTCGCTGACACCTTGATATTATTGTTTTCTAACGGCGCATCGTATCCTATTTGATTTAGCTTATTCGTTACCTTACCACCATTATGAACAATTGAATTTCTGAGTTCTCTGGCTAAATGAATATCCTTTGATGACCAAAATACCGATAAGGCTTTAGAACCTAGAGTCTCCTGAACTAACTTCGAGAAATCTCGATCTGTAACACGAACCTTTTTCTTCGCTAGTAAACTAACACTAGAAACAACAAAACACTCATAGGCATAGTAAAAAGAACAATAGGCACTTTCTGCAGTTTTCCATAGTGCAACCTGCATTTCGGGTCTCTGGATGAGAAGCTCCCACATTGAGTCTTGCATTTCAATCGATTCATCACCTGACATATTCGATAGTGAAGACGACATTAGCCAAGGTAAAGAAAACATGCGGGCAGTTCCCCACCACTGTGCAAGGAAATCATCTAAAGTATCGTCAAACTCCGTACCTTGAACTAATTGAAATAGGTTCTCTATCCACTTCTTATCATGAAGATCTGAAAAACTAGAACTACTATATTCGACAAATGCTGTTTTCAATTTTCCTCCTAGCAGCTAACGCACTGTTAAGGTGTGAGCAACGCAATACCAAAGCTCCTGCATACCACCTTAAACACTAAACGCAACGCATAGTAAAAATGCCACACGTTGCGAATCACTCTTAAACAGTTTGTTAGGGCTATTTTATTGCTTTCGGAAGCCCACCATATGGCATGAACTCTTGAACCTCAAAAGGAATATAAGATTCCTCAGCATTTTGCTGGACTTGGTCAGAGAGCACAGCCACAACGCCAAACTTAAACTCTTTGTCACCCTCAAGCATCACATAATAAGGCATTCGTTTTAGAGAGTTTCGCGTTAACTCAGCTATTTCCGGACTTTGGTAGGATAAAAGTTCCTCTAGTTGCTGTTGGTTGAAGTCCATTGATATTGCACACTCAACGTCTCCCTCGACCACACTAGTAGTTGTGTACAAACCATCTTCAACCCTTGCGATAAACTTACTATTTACAAGTGGACCGATGAACCTAAAACCTTGAATTGCGCCCAACTTTACCATGGAAACACCAAAATCCGGATGATACTCCACCAATGCAGGATTTGCTTTTACATCCGCGTTTAATAACCTGAATAGAAGCTCCCAGTGTTTTGAAATCTCTTTTAACTTAAATTGCAAAATGGGTTCAAATTTTGATACTTGATAAAGCACAAACTCTTCACCATTACATAGCGCATAATATTGAGCTCTAACCTCAGGATGAATTGCGTATGAATACGCTTGTTCTACATGCTTGCTTCTTGTTAGCTGCTCACTCGGAGCTTTTGCATCTAAAACCCAGAACGGTTTATCATCAGCTAAGAATAAATAGTCGGGAATAATTGAGACTTTGCGTTGCTTTGAACCGATTGCAACTAGGGGATTAATTAATGAACGACTTCTGACTACTCTATTGTCACCGCTGATTTTGTAACCTAAATTCCTTATTATTGGAAGTATTAACTCTTCCCTTACTGCATCTTCTTGAAACTCTGGATCATTTAAAACATCAAAGTCAAAATCTGAAAACATAATTTTTCACCATTCTATAAATAGCCCTAACGCCGCGTTAAGTAGTGAGCAACGCGACCACTGAACCTAACCATACCACCTTAAACACAAAACCCAACGATGGAATGAAGAATGCCAAGCGTTGGGAATCTGTCTTAAACGCTTTGTTAGCTTTCTAGCCAACGAAGTACGCTGAATCATTTTCTGCAAACAAACACTCTATCGGGTAAGGAAGTTCAAGCTTTGGCACATTACTTTTTGAAAACCATTTAAGGCGCACCGTCTCACTATCGATTGCGGTTTGAGAATAATGTTCTACTACACATTTGAACATAATGACTGTGTATTCAACTTGATCACCATTTGGGTACGTAAAACCAAAACCCTCACCACCAAATACACCAACTAAATGATCTACTTTTACTACTAAACCTGTTTCCTCGCGAACTTCCCTGAGCAATGCTTGCACTGGCGACTCTTGAGGCTCAATCATTCCTGCTGGAAGGCTCCATGTACCGTCTAATTTTTGCTGAAGTAGTAGCTCTTTGTTTTCATTTAAAATGACACCCGCAACGCCGGGGATAAGAAGCGGCATAGTTCCAACCTTAGAACGAACCTCTTTTATATAGTTACTTGCGCTCAATTTTCCTCCTTGAAAGCTAACGCCCTGTTAAGGTGTGAGCAACGCAATACCAATGCTCCCGCATACCACCTTAAACACCAAACGCAACGCATGTTGAAAATGCCACGCGTTGCGAATCACTCTTAAACAGATTGTTAGGCTCTCATAATTACAGGCTCTAATCCTATTTGTATTTCTTCTTCACTTAACCCTCTTGCATATAACAGGATATCTTCAAAGAACTTTTCGGCATATTTTACTATTGGCGAGTTGACTTCTAACCCTGAAAGTTGGCGCAACAATGAAAGTCGTATGTCAGAAGACGGATGAGTACTTTCGGACGACCCAGAGGATTCCTTTCCTACTTTTTCATTAATTAGAGATTTAGATTCATCGACAAACCTCATGAATATAAACAATAACTCTACAGCTTCAATTAACGCTGCATATTCGTTTAAGTTTGTTTTTAATTTTTCCGGTTCATCACGTACTTCATAACACCACGATTTATATATTTCATGAGCAAACTTATCTGCTTCCACCTCTAACTCGTGTCGTTTTTCTAACTCATCTTCAACTCCCACAATCTGCGATAACTTTCTTGGATGAGAATGAAATAAGTGCCCCAACTCATGCATCATGATGAAATCAATTTGGTCTGCAACTAAGCGGTGCACTGTAGTTGCATCATCTTGACTTATTAGTATGCAACCTGAAACGAGGTCACTGGCACTAGCATCATTATTGAAATAACGAACAACGGGTACTATTTCACCCCATGCACGTGCAATCCTACTACTTCCAGATAGATGCTGTGTAGAATAAAAGTGGATAAGGAAACGGTTTAGTATTTTAAGTATTGGTTCAAGTGCATAATTAAAACCAACTACAGAGGAATTCTGTAACATTGTAGAAAATGCATTAAATGATTTTTTCTTATTCGGAAAGCATGCTACTGATGTTAAATTACTCCGTTCGATAACTTCTTTTGGAATTTTTGACATAACTCGCAGGTAACTTAACCTAACCCAATAAGGGAGTAGAGAATCTTGATAAATCAGATCTCCGGCGATTTCCAAAGAAATTTTCTTAAGTATATGATTTAAAGCACCCTCTACTTTTAAAGCTAATATTGCATCCGATTGGTAGGTCAAATTATCCCAAGAGTAGCAATACAATGATTTTAATGCTAAAAAAGCCAAATCCTCTGGAGCAAATGGTGACACCCTCAATTGTTGATTAATGTAATCAACTTGCTCCTGTTCGATTTCAGGTATCTGAGTATAATCTAGGACTTGAATTTGTTCTAAATCCATTATCGTTTTGGGGAGCAGATCCTTTTCTTTTAATCCAGCCATATACATAGCTTGAAAGCTGATTAAACTAATTCGCTCACCATCAATTATTGGTTTACAGAGAAGATTATCTGTTCCCATATATGCGATATATTTATTTTCCACCTAACCTCCTTTGAAGCCTAACGCCGCGTTAAGTGGTGAGCAACGCTACCACCCTGCCTAAACCATTGTGCCGTAAACACTAAAGCTGGATCAAACCGAAAATGCCAAGCGTTGGGAATCCGTCTTAAACGCTTTGTTAGTTGTTTTAGCCTCGTTTATAGATAGCAGACAAAAATTCACCAACTGCATGAAGAGATGTTTCATCGACAGTAATTCCATGAGGGTACTCTAGACGACCATTTTTCGGATAAATATACCTAGCCTGCTCAAACAGCATAGAGTGGCTTTCTAATATGTCGCTCAGTATTAGTCCTGACTTTTCATAAAATTCTAACGACAACTCACTTTTCAAGCGCTCTGGCAGGTTATTGAACACTTCTCGTAAAGAGTGACCCTTTGCATGTTCTAGTTTGACTTCATTTATGATGCAAGGATTTTGTTTTGAGATAATTATTTCTCGACCGACAGCCAAACTTTTTAGCATTAATTCAATACTGAAAGCTAATAACGTCCAATACGGAGTATTAGGATAGCCAGAAGGTTCTTGCCTAAGAATTTTGGCTGCATTAAAGAACTTCTCCCCTTCATTATGCAGCATGGGGTCAAAGCTCATTTCTTGTGTAACTCTAGGCACAACGCCTCCTTGAACAACTAACGCCCAATTAAGGTGTGAAGCACGCAATGACCAAACTACCGCATTGCACTTCAACACTAAAAATACAGCACGCAAAAAATGCCACGCGTGCTGAATCACTCTTAAATTGTTTGTTATGCGCTCACGCACCTATCAATCACTTGTGTAGCAATCTCACAGTTTGCCTTGGCTCTATTCATTACTTCCTGACTTATGAATGCCTCTTTTTTAAACCCTAGCTTTTCTGATACTTCATTAATATTTTTTGACCTAACATAAATTAGATTCATTAAATTATAATACAAATAACTATGCTCTTTGTAATAGCTCAACCCTGTAGAAGAGTAATACTCCAAGTACTTAACCAAGTTATTTCTATAGAGATTAAAAATATTAAAAGATATTTTTAATTGAGCTTCAAGAAATGATTCCTTATCAGGATGACTGATAACCACAGCCTCTAATAAGGCTCTATCATATCTCCAAGGGTTACGTTTAGTGTCATATTTATAATATGTTAAATATCCACCATTTTTTACAAATTCTAAAATTGAGTCATTAAATGTTCTGTTCTCATAAAGAAACTCATCTACGTCATTTATTGTTTGGATATCATATTTCACAGAGAGATCATTCGTTTGACTTAACTTCCGAACTTCACGAACCCATTCAGTTGTTTCTTTCTGATGAGTAATATTAGGATCTTCAGTCGTTGAGAACGAAACTTCGTCACTGGTCGCCTCTCGAACCATATGATCAACTTTGTAAAACGCTTTACATAATGACAGTTGTTTCGGGGTGCAGTACGCAGGGTTTCTTAAATTTTTAAGATTAACTCCACTTTCTGAATAAGAAAGTGCAACTAACCTAGAGCAAAATTGCTGTTTAGTTGCGGGTTTCTTGAGTAATTCCCTAAACCTCAAGGTAGTGGCCTCAGGAATTGAATACAAAGAGCATATTTTTGACCGAGCAAAGCTACAGATAACTTCAACTTGAGATTCTGTCAGCTCTCCATCATAGCGATAGACCGCCACATGGTCCTTTGAATCAAAAATAAGTCGCTGAGGGTTCTTAGAAAACACCCCAGACAAAGTTGCCTCGATCATTGTCCCACCAACATAAATCGCTGCATGAGAATATTTTGAAAGAGTACCTAACCTGACTCCTTTGCTAACGATGCCTTTATCAGCGGTAAGGATTATATCTCCTGGCTTTAACTCTTTATAATTAATAATGTACTTTTTAGACACATTGATATCCTCTAGACTTGAACTTGTATGGTTGAGGCTTCTCAGGAGCAATCGGGCGCATAACGCCCTGTTAAGGTGTGAGCAACGCAATACTAATGCTCCCGCATACCACCTTAAACACTAAAACCAACGCATAGTGAAAATGCCACGCGTTGCGAATCACTCTTAAACAGTTTGTTATGTGATTTTTCTGGATTTAATACCAAAGTCATTTTGTTTTAGCTCAGCTTGGAACAACTTGATATCCGTACCTGCAATTAATTTTTTTACAATTTCTATGTCCATTTGTGATGATCTAGCACCAAAGGTTACAGACTTGATTTTTCCTGGTAATGGATAAACTTTGCCACATTGTGGTTTAAATGTCCGCCACTCTTTTTCATACTCCCATTGTTTAGACTTGGTATATAAAACCCGCTTTAAAGAGGAGTTAAACTGGTCACTATCGAGCAAAACATTTGAGCTTAATGAGGGGTAGCTTTGCGTGTATTTAACCTTATTAGTTTCATCAGGGTTACCCAGCGCATTATTCTCATTTCGTTCTAATTCGATACAAATGCCTTTATGGTTATCGGCATAATGAGACCACATTAGAATATCAGCAGCACTCTCAGCCAATGAGACGATCCCAAAATTTTTCAACTTACCTTGAAAAACGTCGATATCTGAAGATACGTTTTTTAGTTCAAACGGCACAATTTCAGAGTCATCAGGAAAGGCTCTTGCGACTTTATCCGCATCAGTAGAAGGAGCTATAGCTGTACTTTTCATAAAAGAGCATTGGGTATCAAACGGATCATTGAACGACTCAGGTAAAGCATAATAAATACGCTCGGAAGCGATGATATCCAATGTAAACTGATTCATCGGCTTATACTTATACAAGGAAGTTATTTCAGGATTTTTCATTATTATTTTCCACAAAATTTCCGCATTTGCACCTTATCACATAACGCCCTGTTAAGGTGTGAGCAACGCAATACCGAAGCTCCCGCATACCACCTTAAGCATTAAACGCAACGCATAGTAAAAATGCCACGCGTTGCGAATCACTCTTAAACAGTTTGTTAGCCTACAAGCCCAAATTAGGGTTCGGTTTCATGCCGCTCGAGCGAAAACAAAGTACCCTGTGATCCCTCGCTCAATCAAGCGCGGAATTTCATCATAAATGCTGGCTGGCATCGTCAGAAACTCTACCTCGGTAAACCCCGCAAGTCTTAACTGCGCTTCAATTTCTACAGGGGCATAGCAGTTGAATAACATTGAACATTGAGGATCACCAGCCCAATCATCAATATAGTATTGCTCAATGCCTTTTGAAGATTGGATCAACTGCAAACACAGAACGCCCCCACGCTTTAAAATCCCATTGAGGTTTCTTAGTGACTCGCAACACAGTTCTCTAGGAATATGAATGAAGCAGCCAAAACCATATATTCCATCAAATTTTTGATGTAAAGACTCAGGCTGTACCATGTCAAAAAGCTTAACTTTTAAGTACGGGTATCTTTCTCGAACAACATCTAAAAACCTAGAGGAATAATCAGTGGCAAGAACCTCAAAACCTAGCTCATGAAATTTTGCTGCGTCCGTTCCTGGTCCACAACCAACCTCTAAAACGTGTTTTCCATCAATGCGTTTTATAAATTCATTCCTCGCAAACTCACGTAAGTTAGGATCATCTTCAGAGACGGAATCTCCCGAATACGCCAAGGCAACCTTTTCCCATCCTTCCTTATTTATTTCATTTTGGTCGTATTCCAAACTAGTCATCCATTTTTCCAACTTTGAAAAGTAGGCTAACGCCCTGTTAAGGGGTGAGCAACGCAATACCAAAGCCGCCGCATACCACCTTAATCACTTAAACCAACGCATAGTGAAAATGCCACGCGTTGCGAATCCCTCTTGAACAGTTTGTTATGTGCTTACTCCAGCAACCCACGAGACCACAACGACACAACAACATCCATTTGGCTATTATGCACTTTAGACTCGGAGCCACATGACTGAACCCAGAGTTTTTTGATATTGTTTTGCATGTCTGGATTTTCGTTTAGCAGCCTAACTGCCTCTAATGCATATTGTTTATTTAGAACTGATTTTGTATAGCTTCCTCTGGGCACACCAACGACAAAGCCACTTTCAACTAAACCTAGAAAAGCGTTTTTTGGACACCCTTTTTTGATGGAAGCAGCATTTTCCTTGAACTTTTTTTCCGCAGCTGTATTCCAAGCTTCAACTGGACAGACTCCAGTTTGAGCGATGTGAGTAGCTTCTACAGCAACATCACCATATTTGCTCATTTGACCTCCTGCACTGGTGTACCCCACAAAAAGTAGACAGTACATAACTACATACTTTCGTACTCAACTGGGCTGACGTGCCCCAACGCTGAGTGTCTTCTTCTGCGATTGTAAAATACCTCGATGTATTCGAAGATGCCCATTCGGGCTTCTTCGAGGGTTTGGTAGTCTTCTGCGTATATCAGTTCGACTTTCAGTCGACTATAGAACGACTCCATCACTGCATTATCCCAACAGTTACCCTGCCGACTCATGCTCGGTACACCTCCATGCTTACGCATGAAGTCCTGATATTTATATGCTCTGTATTGTACACCACGGTCCGAGTGGATAATGACGCCCTTAGGCGGCTTACGTGACTCAAACGCCATTTTTAGGGCACTGGTGATGAGCTCGACGGTCATCGTTGTCCCTAACGACCAACCCACAATACGCCTTGAATGCAAGTCCATAACTGTCGCCAAGAAGAGCCAACGGCTCTTCACCCAGATATACGTGATGTCCGTAACCCACTTCTGATTTGGTACCTCAGATTCAAAGTCTCTACGCAGTAAATTGTCAGCAACATTGGTCATCGCAGCCACATCCTTGCTGTATTTAAACCCTTTACTATTCCGTGCCCTGATACCTTTTTCCTTCATGATATCAGCCACATAATTCACGCAGCAGGCATAGCCTGCTTCGTTTAGTTCTTCTGCTATTCGCACTGAACCATAGCGTGCCCGATATTGGGCAAAGGTACACATGACCAGCTGCTCAAAGCGCTCTCGCCGCTTTGAACGCTCACTCGGCGTATGATGGCACCACTTATAATAGCCGCCCCGACTCACTTCTAAGGTGCGGCACATTAAGCTAATGGAATACTCACCGACATAGCTTTCAATGAACTCGTACTTCACTCTTGCTGCTTCGCGAAGTACGCCGAGACCTTTTTTAGGAATTCCATTTCATCTTTGAGTCGCTTGTTCTCGCGCCTTAGCGCTCGAAGCTCTTCGGACTCCTTCTGCGAATAATCGACACCGTCTAAGGTGTTAAACTGTTTATCAGATAGGCGTGTGAACTGGCGCTTCCAGTTCCGGATCTGCTGGGCACTGATGCCCAGCTCCTTGGCAACGGAGACAGCCGTTCGGCCAGGAAGACTGGCCAAGCGCACTGCTTCTTTGCGGAACTCTTCGGTGTACGCTGGATTACGATGTTTAGCCATAAATCACCTCTCAATTAGACCCTAGATCTAACTTAGTAAAGTGTCTACTAAACGTGGGGTACTCGGACGCATAACGCCGCGTTAAGTGGTGAACAACGCGACCACCTAACCTAAACCATTGTGCCGTAAACACTGAAGCTGATTCAAACTGAAAATGCCAAGCGTTGTGAATCCGTCTTAAACGCTTTGTTATGGCGCTGCACTCAACGTTAGCTCTTGTATGTCAATTTGGTCTACTTCCCTGCCCAATATACGCTTGTATTCGACTAAACGATGTACTGGGATCACTGGCAGATCGATACCTTGATAATTTTTAATAACTGATTCTGAAAAGTAAATTTCAAGCTGGTGCCAAGATCCATCCTGATGTGATTGTATCTTCGTATATTCAGATAAACCGATTTCAATTTTTTGATTTTGGTAAACCAACTGAAAATACTCTAGATCCCAACCGTATTCGGCATAATGAGTTAACGGCTTGGATATGTATTTAGCTACGTGCGCTAACACCTTGTCTGCGTCTGAGTTTCGAATATAAAGATCTATATCTGCTATTTCCCGACTTCCACCATGAATAGTTGCCGGTAAGCCACCGACTATTTGATACCCCACACCCTCTGCATCCAAGATTTCTTTGAGCCACTGCAAGGCTACTTTAACTTTATCACTCATCTAGTGCCCTTAGCTGAATTTTTTCCCTGCGCCATAACGCCGCGTTAAGGGGTGAACAACGCGACCACCTCACCTAAACCATTGCACCGTAAACACTTAAGCTGAATTAGACCAAAACTGCCAAGCGTTGTGAATCCGTCTTAAACGCTTTGTTATACAAACTTTTACAGCTTAGCCGCCAACTTCTTAAGGTAAGATTTGGCTAGTTCATTTTTACCTCGGCTTAACCACTTTATACACTCTAAAAGCTCCCAGATTAAGCCTTGGTCACCATTTGTATATGCAGGAAAGTCTTCATGCTTTGGTGCTGGAGCATCGGTTAATCGAGACTCCACAGCACCCGATTTATCAAATAGCACTTTGAAAGGTCTTGATATATCAAAAGGTTCGCTTAGATCTAGGCAATGAATCTCTGTGCTGGTTAAATCCGTAAAGATGTACTTTGTAAAGTAAGCATTCTCGTTATGGAAGCCTTGATTACGATAGAAAATTTCTTTGCCACGCTCAAAAGCTGAGAAACACTCTTGTGTGGATTTATGGAATTCATTTTGAGTAAGAATCAAAATGTCAGCGTCAGATACTCGGTCACCCTTACCTGAAGCCAATGAGCCTAATAGCACAGCGGCAACCACATTGTCTTCGCAAATAAACGCAGAACAAGCAGATTTAACCAGTTCATTTTGAAGGGGAAGATTTTCAAGATTAAGTTCTTCTAAACTCACAGTTACCTCCGTTTGTATAACGCCGCATTAAGTGGTGAGCAACGCAGACCACTGAACTTAAGGTATTGTGCCGTAAACACTAAAATTGAAGCAAACCAAAAATGCCGAGCGTTGTGAATCCGTCTTAAATGCTTTGTTATAAGCGTGGCTTCAACATGTGCACAAACTGACTATCTTGAGCGGTTACTTCAAACCCAAACCTTTTATACAGTTGCCCTACTCGATTTCCTTGTAACTTGTAAATAGCAGAGCTTTACCGGCAAAGATTTTTCTTGTGCAAGTTGGATAACCGTGCTCAAAACTTGGCTACCGATACCATTACCTTGATATTCTGGCAGCAAGAAAAAACGACCAAAATACAAATGGTCAGATTTATATTGTACTAGGTAGCTACCAACACTAAAGCCGTTAACCTCAATGATAGTTGGCTTAGATTCTTCCCACTCGCTACGATGGATTTCAATTTGGACATTTTCATCCCAGCCAAAGATAGCTTTGATTGGTTCATATTCCGCCACTTTCTTGAGATGAAACAAGAAATCGTAATCTTCAACTTCAGCTTGACGAGTTACAAACAAGATACTCTCCAGACTAATTATTAATGGAAGCTTATAACGCCCTGTTAAGGTGTGAGCAACGCAATACCGAGGCTACCGCATACTACCTTAAACACTACACGCAACGCATAG
>NZ_JAWOTB010000032.1:0-19228 GCF_033338655.1 Vibrio sp. Vb1729
GAGATCCAACTTTCGTAGATTGTGTCTTTACATCAAAACTGGTCTACCTAGACTAGCGGCGAGTTTAAGTAAAAGGTGTATACTGCATGTGGAGTTGGCTGGCGATAGGGCTATCAGGTGTGTATTCCGTGTTGGGAGCAAAGCAAGCTAACCCGACACAATCCCTCGTGTTTAAAATCTTTACTCTGCTACTTCTTCTTGTGTTGGTGTTAACTCAAGGTGCATCCGCAACATATACCTACTGGATTGCGGGTGGGCTTATTGTGTCTATGGTGGCAGATACGCTGCACTCGTTTAAAACTCGTAAGCTAATCTATTTTACGGCTTATCTGGTTGCCCAGGTATGCTACAGCAAGTCATTTTGGGTGCAGCTTAATGGTGAGATTGTCTGGTGGCTGTTGGCCCTGCTGCTTGCAGCGAGTATCGTGGCGTTCTTTTTGTTGCTACCTCAACTCGACTCTCTGGTATTCCCCGTTGTGATCATGGGGATGATGCTGGTTCAACTTGCTTGGGCAGCCGGTGAAGTTTGGTTACAAGTGCCGAGTTACGCCAATGCTATCGGTTTTAGCGGAACCTTAGTTCTGATCTATTCGGCGCTGGCATACGCGATACACGGTTATCGAAAACCGATGAAACACGCCTATTTGTGGGTGAGTGGCAGTTACTTTTTTGCTCATGCCCTCATTGTTGCCTCAATCATTTACTAATTTAAGTCAAAGCAGCTCTTGAGGATTTCAGTAAACTGAACGCATTGTTCTTAATAACTGGAGTCAATAATGAGTGAAATCCATGCTCACGAGCTGCTAAACCTACTTAGAGAAACACCAATGGATCGCGAAGCCCTCACACAGCACTTTGGTGCTAGCGTTCGCTTTCACACCTGTAAACTGAATGATCTAGACTTAGATGCATTACTAGCATTTTTGCTCAAGCGCGACAAAATTCGTGAGCTTGAAGGTAAGTTTGTGGTCAATATGGCGCGAGTTTGCAATCACTAAACGGCGGCTAAGATCGAGGGTGACTATGGTGTTTTCGCCCTCAGTCATATACTCATGTTGTCAGTTTGCTATACACTGGCCGCCATTTTTTAGGTGAGGCCAGAATATGGACATTCTTTCTGCAGCGACCATGCTGTTTCTAATCATGGACCCCCTCGGTAACTTGCCGATTGTGTTGTCTATTCTCAAACATATCGATCCCAAGCGTCGTCGTAAGGTATTGATTCGTGAACTACTGTTTGCCTTACTGATCTTGATGCTGTTTCTGTTTGCAGGACAAAGCATCTTAAGTTTTTTGCATGTCCAGCCAGAAACGCTCAGCATTTCAGGTGGCATTATTCTCTTCATTATTGCGATTAAGATGATTTTCCCGAGTGCTGGCAGCATCACTGGACTGGCAGCAGGCGAGGAGCCCTTTATTGTTCCGATGGCCATTCCTATGATCGCGGGCCCTTCAGTGATTGCAGCCTTGCTTTTACTGTCTTCGCAACATCCAGAGAAAATGTTGGAAATGTCAGCATCAGTCGTAATTGCGTGGGGCGCAACATTTTTTATACTGATGTTTTATGGCTTCTTTAATCGCTTGTTGGGTGAACGTGGCTTGAAGGCGGTAGAACGCTTAATGGGCTTGTTACTGGTGATGATCTCCACTCAAATGTTCTTAGATGGTGTAAAAAGTTACATTGGGTGACGAACGAAACGCAGAAAAAAGCCGCTCACAAGAGCGGCTTTTTCGTATCTGAGCGATTACATCATGTGTTTACGACGAATATCGAGTAGGGCAAAAATACCAAAAATCAGGATTGAATATTTTTCCCAACTGCTCATTTTTATTTTGTCGCCAAATGCACCAATGAAGATGGCCATTTGTAAACCGTGCATGATGAACAAAAAAGCGGTCATGATGTAAAGCGCAATCGCGGCATTGCCGGGGAAGGGCATAAAAATATTTAGGATTAATACTAACCAAACAAAGGCGATAGCCGCTTTGGCCAGCATAATTAGTGCTTTCATTTAAGTATCCTTTTAAATCGAGGCGTTATGCGGAGGTACGTTCGTACAGACGATAGCTCACTTGGCCTGCTGTTTTTTCTCGATGTAATTGCCAGTTTTCTGGTAAGTCGGCAATATTGAGTTCTTTTTCTGTTTCAATATAAATCATCGCATCTTCCGCGAGCCAGCCATTTTGTTCTAGCAGAGCCACGGTCTCATCCAATAGACCTTTGCGAAACGGTGGGTCAATAAACACCACATGGTGAGCAGAACCCGGTTGCTTCAAAAAACTCAGTGCGTCGGTATTTACCACTTGGATGTTGTTCGCGTTAAGAGAGGCAACATTCTTTTGTAACTGTTGGAAAGCTTGTGGGTTTAGCTCAACCATGGTCACTTGCTCTGCTTGGCGCGAAGCTGACTCAAATCCCAAGCCGCCAGAGCCAGCAAACAAGTCGAGACATTTTGCCTGTGGTACATCTTGAGCTAACCAGTTAAACAGCGTTTCTTTGACGCGATCGGTCGTGGGGCGTAAGCCTTCAGCATCGTGTACAGGAAGTTTTCTGCCTCTCCATAAGCCACTAATAATGCGAACAAAGCCCGTTGTTGGCTTTTTTTGTGATGAGTTTTGCTGGCGACGTCTTACCATAGATTTTTTGACCGCTAATAAAGTGATACTATATCTAATCGCCCAAGCAATGAGCTTGGAGCTTGGATACAGCTCAGAATATTCAAGATGACAGAGTGTAACACTAATAAGATTAGAATTACCTAATCGGAAAGTTTTCAGAACTTTGTCATTAGCCTTTTTTAGACAGATAATAATCTTGTCAAAAAAGAGTCATTAATAGATAAAAGAACAATCTAGGATAGCCCCAGATGACGGAAAAAAAGAAGCGCGGATTACTTTCGTGGCTAGGTTTTGGTGACGAAGAACAAAGCCCAAAACCAAAAACTGAAGAAACAGTAAAAGAAGAAGCAGTGGAAGCGCCTTCTGAAGAGCAGCAAACCGAAGCGGTTGCTGAGCAAGCGGAAGCAACGCCAGAACTTGAAGAAGAAGCGAAACAATCAGAGGCTGCCCCAGCAGAAGCAGAAGCAGAAGCAGAAGCAGAAGCAGAAGCAGAAGCAGAAGCAGAGGAGCCAGAAGTCGTATCGGCCGCGCCTCGTGTTCAAGAACAAGAAAAGCCAACAGAAAGCTTTTTTGCTCGTCTTAAACGCAGCCTAAGCCGAACAAAAGCAAATATTGGTGCTGGCTTCTTCGGTCTATTCAGTGGTAAGAAAATCGATGAGGACTTATTTGAAGAGCTAGAAGAGCAACTGCTTATTGCTGATGTGGGCATGAATACCACAACAAAAATCATCAACAACCTGACAGAAAAAGCCACACGTGGCGATCTGAAAGACGGCGAAGCCCTTTATGGTTTGTTGAAAGAAGAAATGGCTGAGATTCTTTCTAAAGTCGAACAGCCACTAGAAATCGATAGCAACAAAACGCCTTACGTCATCTTGATGGTAGGTGTAAATGGCGTGGGTAAAACCACGACCATCGGTAAGCTAGCGAAGCAGTTCCAAACTCAAGGCAAAAAAGTGATGCTTGCAGCGGGCGATACTTTCCGTGCCGCAGCGGTTGAGCAGCTACAAGTGTGGGGTGAACGTAATAATGTTCCTGTGATTGCTCAACATACTGGCGCAGACAGTGCCTCTGTTATCTATGATGCGATTGAAGCGGCAAAAGCACGTGGTGTGGATGTGGTGATTGCTGATACAGCAGGTCGTCTACAGAACAAAGCGAACCTAATGGAAGAGCTGCGTAAGATTGTACGTGTGATGAAGAAAATTGATGAATCTGCACCACATGAGATCATGCTAACGCTTGACGCAGGTACAGGACAAAATGCCATTAGCCAAGCGAAACTTTTCAGTGATGTTGCCCCTCTAACCGGGATTACTTTGACTAAGCTGGATGGTACAGCCAAGGGCGGCGTAATTTTCGCTATTGCTGATCAGTTCGGTATTCCAATTCGTTACATTGGTGTGGGTGAAGGTATCGAAGACTTGCGTCCATTTGAAACTCAAGAGTTTATTGACGCACTGTTTAGTCGTGAAGAATAAAAAGAGTTAGAGGAAATCAACGGTGATCAAATTTCAGCAAGTAAGCAAAGCTTACCGAGGTGGTCGACAAGCACTGCAAAAAGTCGATTTTCACCTGAGGCGCGGTGAAATGGCGTTTTTAGGCGGACATTCCGGGGCTGGTAAAAGTACCTTGCTGAAATTGATCTGCGCGATAGAGCGACCAACCGATGGCAAAATCCATTTTAATGGCCACGACATCACGCGTATTCCAGGCAAAGACATCCCTTTTTTGCGCCGCAATATTGGGATTGTTTTTCAAGATCATCGCCTATTGATGGATCGCAGTGTGTACGACAATGTCGCTCTGCCAATGCGTATCGAATCGATTTCTGAAAACGAAATCAAACGCCGTGTTTCTGCGGCGTTAGATAAAACGGGCTTACTCGATAAAGCTCGTTGTCTACCTAGTCAACTTTCTGGTGGTGAGCAACAGCGCGTCGGTATTGCCCGTGCTGTGGTTAATCGACCAACGTTGCTGGTGGCTGATGAGCCTACGGGTAACCTTGACCCAGAATTATCCAACCGTGTGTTGCGTCTATTCGAAGAATTTAACCGTGCGGGCGTGACTATCCTACTTGCCACGCACGATGTGGGGTTAGTAAACACTCGCCCACAGTATCGTCATTTTGAATTGAACCAAGGCTTCCTAAGTGAGGTAGAAGACTATGGCAGGTAACAAGCACTCCCAAAAGAAGGGGAAAGGCCGCAGTGCCAAGCGTGCGAATACCGATGGTTTTTTCTCTGTCCACGCAAAACAAGCTAAATCCTCTTTTAGCGCCTTATGGCAACGACCACTAGGCAACATTCTGACTCTAGCGGTCATCTCCATGGCACTTGCCATGCCAGCTTGTTTGTATCTATTGGGGAAAAACGTTGCGGGGGCAGCGGAAGATGTCGCTTCTCCTTCACAAGTTAGTGCTTACTTAGTTGAAGGTATGCCGGATGCGCGAGTGATGGTTCTCAAAGATCAAATTGAAACTTGGCCTTTGGTAAAAGAGGTAGAGTATATTTCACCGCAACAAGGTCTATCTGATTTAAGCCAATATGCAGGGTTCGACCAAGCTATCAGCCTCTTAAGTGGCTATGCGCTACCTGGTGTGTTGGTGATTACGCCAGATTCGGAGCTAAAAAGTGATATTCAGTCATTAGCCAAAGACGTTCGAGAGCAACAAGATGTGACCGACGTGAGACTTGACGAAGACTGGCTAGCGCGTCTTGATGCCATCAAAACTCTCGCGAGTATTATTGTCATTACCCTGACAGTGCTGATGCTCGGTGCGGTATTTTTAATCGTTGGCAATACATTGCGATTTAATGTGCTGGCGAATAAAGAAGAGATTCAAACCATGAAACTGATCGGTGCGACGGACAGTTTCATTCTGCGCCCTTACTTGTACACAGGTATGTGGTTTGGCGTGTTAGGTGCCACTATTGCGTGGTTGGTAACGGCTTTAGTGACCATTGTCATGAATAGTGCGGTGGAAGACCTTGCTGCGTTGTACGATAGCCAGTTCCGCCTGATTGGTCTAAGTTGGGATGAATCTTTGTTACTAATCATCATTGGGAGTCTTTTGGGATGTATTGCGGCGCGCTTTTCTGCGCAACGACATTTAAAAGAAATTGAACCAGTTTAAGTGATGGCGGTCTTATTACTTGGATTTCATTAGCACTAGCTAATTTTGAACCCTTGCTTAGACCAAATGTTTATGGATAATTGCTTCCCCTTCTTGAAACTTGTTCATTTTGAGTTCAAGATATCGAAGCTAAATTGCAATGTAATGCTCCAGATCAGAGATTGATGAGGAATTGAATGACAAAAGAAGCGTATCCGATGGCTCTAGTCACGCAAGATAGCCTTGATAGCTATATTCGCTCAGTAAACAGCTACCCAATGCTGACTGCAGACGAAGAGCGTGAGCTGGCAGAACGATTACACTATAAAGGTGAGATTGAGGCTGCAAAAGGTCTAATTCTTTCGCACCTACGATTCGTTGTTCACGTTGCTCGTGGTTACTCTGGCTACGGTTTGCCAATGGCGGATCTTGTGCAAGAGGGTAACATCGGTCTAATGAAAGCCGTTAAGCGTTTTAACCCAGAAGTAGGGGTTCGCTTGGTTTCTTTTGCTGTCCACTGGATCAAAGCAGAGATCCACGAATACGTGCTACGTAACTGGCGTATCGTGAAAATTGCGACCACTAAAGCGCAACGTAAATTGTTCTTCAACCTGCGTAAGTCGAAAAAGCGCTTGGGTTGGTTTAACAACGGTGAAGTGGAAACCGTTGCGCGCGAGTTAGGTGTTGAGCCTTCTGAAGTTCGCGAGATGGAATCACGCTTAGCGGCGGTGGATTCAACCTTTGATATGCCAACTGATGAAGACGACAGTTCAAACGCTTACACAGCGCCGATGCTATACCTAGAAGACAAATCGTCTGATGTGGCCGACAACATTGAAGCCGCCAACTGGGAAATGCACACCAACAATCGCTTGGGTCATGCATTAGCGAGTTTGGATGAGCGTAGTCAGCGCATCGTGCGTTCTCGTTGGTTAGATGATGAGAAAGCAACATTGCAAGACTTAGCTGATGAGTTCGGTGTTTCTGCCGAGCGTATTCGCCAGCTAGAAAAAAATGCAATGAAGAAACTAAAATTGGCCGTGGGTGAATTTTAATTTCCACTGCTAATTGAAAGTAAGATTTTCATAGAAAGCCGAGATCATGTGATCTCGGCTTTTTTATTGTCGATCGAAAATCGATAGCGTTTGCGATCCGGATTTTATGTGCTACCTGTGTATAACTCTGTGAAGTAATTATTTATCAACTGTTCGAAACCCGGACAAAACAAGGGATTCAAGCACTTTTCCATCTGGGGATAGTTATAGATATACACACAGTTAGATCAGGATCATCACTACATATTGTGGATCAAAAGATCCAAATACACTTTATCAACGCAATTCACAGCTTTATCCACAAATGGTTGGAATGTGTACATTTTTGAAAACCCTGATTATCCATGTGTCTAAGTTTGCCGTTGGATAGGTTACAATAGCGGCAGTATACCCAAGCAGCTTCAAATATGGATTTTATGCTGTACCACGGGTGCTGATTAGTACGTTAGGTTCGAGGTTGCTTGGGTATATTAATAAGACAATGAGAAAGTAAATGGATCAGTTTAAGCATATCGATGTACAAGGTGCGCAAGCGCTGCTCGAGCAGGGTGATGCGAAGCTTGTAGATATCCGTGACCCTCAATCGTTTGCCGTTGCGCATGCGGAGTCCGCGTATCACTTAACTAACGATACGATCGTTGCGTTTATGGATGAAGTGGAGTTCGAACAACCTATTCTAGTGATGTGTTACCACGGCATTAGTAGCCAAGGTGCGGCGCAATATTTGGTTAACCAAGGCTTTGAACAGGTGTACAGTGTAGATGGTGGCTTTGAAGCCTGGCATCGAGCAGAACTACCGATAGTGAGAAGTTAATGAAGAGATTGGTAACGTTAAATAATCCACGTATGGCGCAAGCCTTTATTGATTATATGGCCTCTCGCCAAATTGACATCGAAATGATGCCTGAAGGGGATGGGCAATTTGCGCTGTGGCTGACTGATAGCCAGCATGAAATAGAAGCGGAAGCCGAACTTAAGCTGTTCCTTGCTAACCCGTCTGATTCAAAATACAGCGCCGCCTCGTGGGACGTTGCCGATACTCGTAAGAGCACATTTCATTATTCCAGCCCGAGTATCATGAGCATGGTCAAAGCGAAAGCTGGCCCCATGACTTTGCTGATCATGACAGTCTGTATCATCATCTACTTGTTACAAATGTTTGGCTTTGGCAATGGCGTGTTTAAGTTGTTGCACTTCCCGGCTTTTGAGGGGCAACAATGGCAAGTGTGGCGATGGCTAAGTCATGCGTTACTGCACTTTTCAGTAACTCACATCGTGTTTAACTTACTATGGTGGTGGCAGTTGGGGGGCGACATCGAACGTCGTCTCGGTTCCGGTAAGCTATTGCAACTCTTTGTGGTGTCGGCAGCGCTTTCAGGGGCAGGCCAGTTCTATGTTGAAGGGGCTAACTTCGGCGGCTTGTCTGGTGTGGTCTATGCACTGCTTGGTTATTTGTGGATATTGGGTTACCGCTTGCCACATTTAGGCCTTACGCTACCCAAGCCAATTATCGTCTTTATGTTGGTATGGTTAGTTCTTGGTTTTGTGCAGCCATTTATGGCGATTGCAAACACCGCTCACTTAGTTGGGCTACTGTCGGGGATGGCGATTGCGCTGTTTGATTCAGGCAAGATGAAATACCAACAGCAAGCCTAAAGCAGATGAAATGAAAAGACCGCTCAAGGGCGGTCTTTTTTTATGTTCAAAACGGATTTGGGTTTATTGATAAAGGTATTTTGTAAACAACAAATCGGCAATGATGGTTTTACCTGTTTCAGGCAAAAGTGTTTCGTTGAGGGTCGTCACTAAGGTTTTGCGCAGATCTTCTCGGCCAGACAGGGACTTAATCGTATCTTCTGTTTGCTTACCCAGTAATTCAATCACTGCATCGCGAATCAAAGGTTGGTGATGCTCAACAACTGATAAATCTTGTTGACTCATTACCATGATGTCGATGCGCACTTGCACATAACCTAACTTTTTGCCTTTGGTGTAAAAGTTAGTAGTGAGATCAGGCTCTAGGGTAAAGTATGCCAACTTAGGTCCAGCTTCTTCCGTTTCAGCCCAACTTGGTGCGGCGAATAGTATGGTTAACGCAAAAATAATTTGGGCTATATAACGTTTGTACATATTTCTAACTTTTCTTTCTCTGGATCGCGATATTCGAATCGCTTCAGTCTTGATACAATGGGCCGTCTATAACAAATAACGGAACTTACGGTTACATACATTACTATGGACGGTAAGTTGTTGCTTTATTGTACGCATAAAGCCTCCAATTGAATACTAGTATGAATCAGCCAACATCACTCTATCTTGCTTCTTTATTGGAAGTAGAGTGGCAAAACCCCGAAGAATTCGAATTTCCAAATGAATTTGCCAAGCATTGGCTTGAAGAGCAAGGGTCTTTGTCACGTCGTTTAAAACAGCACTGCCAAGCGTTAACGGTAGAATTACTACAAAATCAGATCGTCACTGCAGCGACATTAAAACAGGACGAAAGCCAGTTATTGTCCGAACAAAATTGCTTACTGAGAGAGGTAATTTTGTGCGGTGACAATAACAACTGGGTTATTGGGCGGACATTGATTCCTCGTTCAACCTTAGTTGATCAGCAGTATGATTTGGCTCAACAAGGGGATATCCCATTAGGACTAACTGTGTTCAGCGCAGATAACGTTGAGCGGGACTCTTTGCAAATGGGATGGGTAGCCGTACCAGAAGGACGTTTGTTAGCGCGACGCTCAAGGTTGTGGATGAATCACAAACCGATGCTAGTCGCCGAGTTATTCTTATCTAATTCACCAGTTTACGCTAAGGAGACAGTGTAAATGTCCGCAGAAAAAGCCAAAGCATATTGGCAACTGATGCGCATGGATCGCCCGATTGGTTCACTGTTACTGATGTGGCCAACGATTTGGGCGCTAATTATCTCAGCCCAAGGGATGCCAAGTTGGGATGTATTCATCGTGTTTGTATTGGGGGTATTCCTAATGCGTAGTGCGGGGTGCGTGATTAATGATTTTGCAGATCGCAAAGTCGACGGCCATGTAAAGCGTACTAAGCAACGTCCACTGCCATCAGGGAAAGTGACAGCAAAAGAAGCGATTGGATTATTTTTGGTTTTGGGTATCAGCTCGTTTTTGTTAGTGCTGACCATGAACCCGCTGACGATTCAGCTATCCTTCGCTGGCATTGTGTTGGCGTTCATCTATCCATTTATGAAGCGTTACACTCATATTCCACAGCTATTTTTAGGCTTGGCTTTTAGCTGGGCGATTCCAATGGCGTGGGCTGCACAAACTGGGGAATTACCATTGATTGTTTGGTTTTTGTTCCTCATTAACGCTTTGTGGACCATTGCGTACGACACTCAATATGCGATGGTAGACCGAGATGATGATCTAAAGATTGGCATTAAATCGACGGCAATTCTGTTTGGTCGTCATGACAAGCTTATTATTGGTGTGTTGCAACTTATTACACTCGCGATGTTGGTTTGGTTAGGGCAGTTCTACCAATTGGGACAAAGTTACTACTGGACCCTTTTGATTGCAGCGTCGTTGTTTGTTTATCAGCAGCACTTAATTCGTCACCGTGAGCGTGAGTTGTGCTTTAAGGCTTTCCTTAACAACAATTATGTTGGCATGGTGATAGCGATAGGGTTACTGGTCGCATTTTGGTAAGCGAAGAAATAGAAAAAGGCATCCGATTGGATGCCTTTTTCTTATTGGAAGAAGGTAAAACGGTTACGACCGAAGTTGGTGAATACTCTCTTCGATCGTCAGTTTCACTTCTGGATAAAGCAGAGTGAACAGTAGCCGTGCAAATTGCTGCGTTTTCTTCGTGTCACAGTTACCATCGTTATCGAGGTATTTTTGCTGTTTGAGCGTATTGAACATCGCGGTAAACACACCTTTATCGAAGAATTCTGGCGCATTAATACCGTGCAAACGCCCTAGGCGCTGAGCAATATCTTGGCTCTTCTGCTCGAGGTCCGATTTACCCAGCTCAGGGTAAGCAACAAGCAAGTTCATCGCGATAGAGTAGCGTTGCAGCGTTTCAGTTATCGTTCGACCTAACAGAACCAAAGGCTGGTTGTTCGATTGATTGATCTCTAGCTTATCACCATCAAGACTAATCATTTTCTGATCGGCAAATTCATGCAGTGTTTTAACGACCAATTCATCTAACTCGTCTTCTTGGTAACTTAAGAACAGCTCTTTCTTCAAGAATGGGTAGATTTGCGCGACATTCGCTTGAATCTTGGCTACCGAAAGGTTGCGCTGACGAATGAGCATTTGGGCAATTAATGACGGCAGAGCGAACAAGTGGATGATGTTGTTGCGATAGTAGGTCATCAGGATCGATTGGCTACGGTCCAGCGAAATGATGTCACCCATGCTATCGGTTTCAATCACGAACTTATCAAGCGAAATTGCATGATCGACCAACTCCTCAGCACTTTCGGTAGGGATAGTGGAGGTGCTTGAGTACGGATTATTTTTGAGTAGCTTTAAGTAACACTCGATCTGATTGATCAGCGAGTCACGAGAAAGTGCACGTTGACGAGAAGCAAGCAGTGCGGTTGCACACAAGGTCAACGCGTTTGCTGCCGCCGCATCGTTGATGTGCGTCATCATCTTATTAGCAAGGTCGTTGACCACAGGATTCATCCATTGTGGTTTGTTACCACCCATGCTGTCGATGTCTTTCGTCCACTCAGGAGCATGCTCGTTCAAGTATTGGTTGAGCTGAATTGGCTCACCGAAGTTCACATAGCCCAAACCAAAGTTACGCAGTTTACGCAGAGTACGCAGTACAAGCCCTGCGTTTTCTTTCTCTTTGCGTTTGCCACGCAGCTCTTTCGCGTAAGTGCCCACTTCCATTACGTGCTCGTAACCGATGTAGACCGGCACTAGTGTTACTGGGCGGTTTAGACCACGTAGCATTGCTTGGATGGTCATAGCCAGCATACCCGTTTTCGCTTGCAGTAAGCGACCTGTACGTGAACGACCACCCTCACTGAAGTACTCAACTGAATAGCCTTTGGCAAACAGCTCTGCTAGATACTCACGGAAAATGGTTGAGTACAGTTTGTTGCCTTTAAAACTACGACGAATAAAGAACGCCCCACCACGACGGAAAAGCGGACCTGCTGGGAAGAAGTTCAGGTTAATGCCTGCCGCAATGTGCGGAGGTACCATGCCTTCATGGTATAAAACATAAGACAACAGCAGGTAGTCCATGTGACTACGGTGACACGGAACGTACACAATTTCGTGGCCGTCTTGCGCTAAACGACGCACAGTCGAGGCGTTATTGATGTGCAAACCTTGGTATAGTTTTGTCCATAACCAACTCAGGATGCGGTCGCCGTTTTTCACCAGACTATAGGAGAAGTCGGCAGCGATTTCATCCATGATGTCGTGGGCTTCTTTACGTGCCTTATTAATCGAGATGTTTTTGCTCTTGGCTTCGTCAGCAATCGCCAGTTCAATAGCTGGAGACTTTAGTAAACGAGCAAACAACACTTGGCGTTGTGGCAGGTTTGGGCCTGAAGCAGCCAGTTTCTGGCGTGAGAAGTGGATACGCGCCACGCGAGCCAGTTTGTGCGCAATTGCGCTGTCGGTACCGTGGGAGTCTGCCATATAACGCAGAGATACCACGGGACTAAAGCGAACTAAGCAGTCGCGTCCCGCCGCCATTACCGCTTTGGCTTTTTGCGGACCATTCATCGATTGAAGGTAAGGCTTTTGGTTCTCTTCTTTACCTGGCTTACGACCCCAAAGCACGGTTGCAGGGATCATTTGAACATCCAACTCACTATCCAGCTTGTGCAGTTCCAGTAAGTCAGTGAACAGAGAAACAGAATCGGTTGGGACATCATTATCGTTGTTCATCACAGTTGGACGCGCAGCGATAAAGACGAAACGGTTCAGCGTTTTGCCATTGATTTCCAGCGGGCTGAGCGGGTCGGGTAGACCAAGGCTCATGGCTTGTTTTTGCAGTGTCAGCAAATCCACGTTCGAGCGGAACGGCAGGGCATATACAATCGGTTTAGTTAGGTCGATGTTCAGATCTTCAATCGGGTTCGACGGGATTGCGGTGCCCTTTACCAGTACCGATAAAGGTAGTTTTAGTAATGAACGTGAAAATGATTGTCCAGAAGACATAAAGTTCACAGCCTCAATAGGTATTCAAACAGGCCTAACCTTATTTCAGTTTCCGCTTTGCATGTCTTCTCTATAAAAAGAGATGAGTACGGCAATAGAAATAAGCCTAGGCGATAAAATTTAAGCGCTGCAAGGATACCAGAAACTGGTCAAACCTTTTAATTTTATTGGCTGTAAATTAGTCGAACCCCTAAGTTATTGCTTTGACTTGATTAACTGAAAAGTCGGTGTTTTAAACGAATAAAGAATGAACTTAATTGGTAAGCTGAAAGCTCCCCACAAATAAATTAAAAAACAACCAATTGGGTTTTCATTTGAGCATTTACTGGATATACTCACAGTTAACTGTATAAAAAGACAGGTGAGACATGAAGCCGTTAACGCCACGCCAACAACAAGTCTTCGATTTGATTAAAAGTAAAATCGATGACACCGGAATGCCACCAACTCGTGCAGAGATTGCGCGTGAGCTTGGCTTCCGCTCTGCGAATGCCGCAGAGGAACACCTAAAAGCGCTTGCTCGTAAGCAAGCAATTGAAATTATTCCAGGCGCTTCTCGTGGGATTCGTATCCTGCTTGAAGACGCAGCCAATGATGAGCAGGGTTTGCCATTGATTGGTCAAGTTGCAGCGGGTGAGCCAATTCTGGCTCAAGAGCACGTAGAGGCGCACTACCAAGTCGATCCTGCGATGTTCAAACCGCAAGCGGATTTCTTACTTCGTGTAAATGGCGAGAGTATGAAAGACATCGGGATTATGGATGGCGATTTGCTCGCGGTGCATAAAACCCAAGACGTGAGAGACGGTCAAGTTGTCGTTGCGCGTGTTGATGATGATGTGACTGTGAAGCGTTTGGAGCGCAAAGGTTCAACCATATTACTGCATGCTGAGAATGAAGAGTTTGCCCCAATTCAAGTGGACTTAACGTCTCAGCACCTTACGATTGAAGGTTTAGCCGTTGGTATTATTCGTAATACCGATTGGATGTAAGTGTATTTAAGCAGCCCAGTTGATCTGGGCTGTTTTGTCTTTTCTCTTTTTCTACTTCCTCCAAAAGCTTGCTCATCATCTTAACCTTGTTTTTTTTGACCAATTTATAAGCTTGATAATGTAATTGATATTCATTATCATCTTTATTAATGTCTATGTTTTCTCTCTGGCGCAGGAAATGCCCATGTCTCAGTCTAAACATCAAGTTCCTAACCATTTATTAAAGCCACTGTTATTGCGTAGCCGTGAAAGCATGGTCGACAATGGCTTGGTGTACGATCCGATAGCTGCTAAAGCGTGTTTGAGCTGTAAGATGGCGCCGGACTGTTTGAGTGGTGATATTGCGCAGAAGCAATTGCTGCACGTGACGCTGACTCAGCTTTGTGACCAGCAGGTTAGTCACTTCTTACAGCAGTATCCCGATGCTTGGATAATCAATGTCGGAGCGGGGCTGGATACCCGCTTTTATCGTTTGGATAATGGACGCTGCCATTGGATAGAGTTGGATGTGACGGAAAATTTGGTATGGCGTCAGCGCTTGTTCCACAAAAATGAACGCTATGAACATCGCTGTGGCAGTGTGGATGAAATGTCGTGGCTAGAGACGTTAGCCATTCCAGAGCAAGCACCAGTACTCATTTTATGTGAAATGGCACTGCTCGATTGCACAGAGCGCCAAGTCGCGAAATTTATTCAAACCTTGGGTCGACATTTTGTTTCTGCTGAACTGTGTATGGTGCTGGCAGGAGATTTAACGGAAACCAAGTGGGGGCAAAAGCTTGGCTCTGATCGTTATGCTCATGGCTTTGAAGCGCCTGCAGCACAGATATTGCAATGGTTACCATGGGCACAATGGGTGAAAGCTTTCTCGCCATTCGATAGATTCTGTTCTCGTTGGAAAGCTTGGCAGCGTTGGCTTAATAAGATTCCAATGTTGAAGCATCGCCTCACGCCAGTCCTCGTTCACATCAAGTGGTAATTGGCTAGTCGTTAAGCGCTCAGGTACACTCGTCGATCTTACTGATGAGGTGCCTGTGACAAATTCAATCTTCTCTCCTTTATCTAACCCAAAAGTTCATCGCCAAGTCTTAGCTTTAGCGATACCTATGGTGCTGTCGAATATTACTGTTCCATTGCTCGGTTTGGTCGATGCTGCGGTGATTGGTCATCTAGACCACGCTTGGTATTTGGGTGGTGTTGCGTTGGGCAGCACCATGATCAGCGTGACGTTTTGGCTGCTTGGTTTTTTGCGTATGTCGACTACTGGGTTGGCGGCGCAGTCCTATGGGGGTGAAGACCGAAAGCAACTTGCCTTGGTGTTTATGCAAGGCTCACTTATGGCGCTGCTGTTTGCGTTAGTCTTCCTTATTGCCCATACCCCGATAGCTGATTTGATCTTTGGCTGGAGTGACGCCAGCGCAGAGGTAAAACACTACGGCATGCAATATTTCTCTATCCGTGTGTGGAGTGCCCCCGCAGCACTAATGAATTTTGTGTTGTTGGGGTGGCTGCTCGGAACGCAAAATTCCAAAGCACCAATGTGGATGGTGATCATCACCAATGTCACCAACATCGCTCTCGATTTGTTATTTGTGATGGGCTTAGGTTGGAAAGTTGAAGGTGCTGCGCTTGCATCCGTGATTGCTGATTACTCAGGCATGGCGTTTGGTTTGGTCTGCGTGTGGAAGACATGGCAAGCACGTCAGTTGCCGTCACCCAAGCAATTACTTGCTGACACTCAGCATGGGTTAGGGCGCTTCGTGAAATTGAATCGCGATATTTTCTTGCGCTCTTTGTGTCTGCAAGCGGCTTTTAGCTTTATGACGTTCCAAGGTGCGAGCTTTGGTGATGAGGTTGTCGCTGCAAATGCGGTTCTGATGAGCTTCCTGATGATTATCTCGTATGGCATGGATGGCTTTGCTTACGCAATCGAGGCCATGGTCGGGAAGGCGATTGGTGCCAAAGATAGGCAACAATTGAGTGCATCGCTTGTCGGCACTTTCTTTTGGAGTTTGGTTATTTGCTTAGGACTGACCGCGCTCTTTGGTTTGGCGGGATCGCAGTTGATCGCCATGATCACTTCAATTGAGGTGGTACAACAGCAAGCAGCGGTGTATCTACCTTGGCTGGTGGTGATGCCACTTGCGTCGATGTGGTGCTTTCTATTGGATGGCATTTTTGTCGGTGCAACCAAAGGCAAAGACATGCGCAATAGTATGTTTGTCGCGACCAGCAGTTTCTTCGTTGTCTTTTACTTATTCGCCGAGTGGGAAAATCACGCGCTGTGGTTTGCAATGATGAGCTTTATGTTGATGCGGGGTATTGGTTTAGGGGTTATCTTTCTCTACCAATGGCACAAGGATACCTTCCTAACACAATGTTGATATAAAAACAGCAGGTCCAAGCCTGCTGTTTTTCTGTCTGCTATCAAGAAGCATAGATTAGAACAAGCGGTTCAAACCATTCAACGCAGCGACACGATACGCTTCGGCCATTGTTGGATAGTTGAAGGTGGTATTGACGAAATACTCGATGGTATTCGCTGAGCCTTTTTGCTCCATAATGGCTTGACCGATGTGGATAATTTCCGCAGCACGTTCGCCAAAGCAGTGAATCCCTAAAATTTCTTTGGTTTCACGATGGAACAATATCTTCAAGCTGCCGATGTCTTTCCCTGCGATCTGTGCACGAGCTAGATGCTTGAACGAAGAGCGTCCTACTTCATACGGTACTTTCGCAGCTGTTAGCTCTTGCTCGGTTTTACCCACAGAGCTAATCTCTGGGATGGTGTAGATACCCGTTGGAATATCATCAATCAGGTAGTTTTCTGCCTGACCTTTCGTAATGGCTTGTGCGACAAATCGCCCTTGGTCATAAGCGGCGCTTGCAAGGCTAGGGTAACCGATGACATCGCCTACAGCGTAAATGTGTTCGATATCGGTTTGGTAGTTACGGTTTACTTTTAGTTGTCCGCGAGAGTCCGCTTCCAGACCCACTGCACCCAAATTCAACTTATCGGTGTTACCTGTTCGACCATTCGCATACAACAAGCAGTCTGCCTTCATCTTCTTGCCAGATTGTAGGTGAATAATCACGCCATCTTCTGTGCCTTCGATTTTTTCATAGGTCTCATCATTACGAATTACTACACCGCTGTTCCAGAAGTGGTAAGACAGCGCATCTGACACTTCGTTATCCAAAAACTCCAACAAGCGGTCGCGGGTATTGATAAGGTCGGTTTTCACTCCAAGGCCGCGGAAGATAGAAGCGTATTCACAACCGATAACGCCCGCACCGTAAATGATGATATGGCGAGGGTCGTGTTTCAGGCTCAAAATGGAATCACTGTCGTAGATGCGCTCATGCAAGAAATCTACGTCGTTAGGCTGATACGGGCGAGAACCCGTCGCGATGACAAACTTATCCGCAGAATAGATTTCTTCTGTACCGTCGCTTTGCATCACTGCAATTGAGTAGTTATCGATAAATCGCGCGGTTCCGAACAAAAGTGTGCATGAGTTACGGTCATAAAAGCCCTGACGAAGTCGAGTTTGCTTATCAATGACCGATTTAGCATGACCTAAAATGTCAGAAAATGTTGCATGAACGCTGGTGTTGTTTCGACAAAATAGCGGGTTGCTATTAAATTCGATGATGCGGCTAACGGCATGACGCAGTGCTTTTGATGGAATGGTACCCCAGTGAGTACAACCGCCGCCGACACTGCTTTCTTTCTCGACAATGGCAACATTCAGTCCCGCTTTGGTTAATCCCATTGCAGCCCCTTCTCCGCCAGGGCCACTACCGATTACGATCACGTCATAGTGATTAACATGCGCCATGATGCCTTCCTTGTTATATTTGCTTAACATTGCTTTAGCGCGATTTTAACTCATTTACTCTATTGGTACACGTAATGCCTGTTAGAGAGTGGAAGTGATCACGCAGAATCGACCAAAAGGGTGATTTGGTATGTTGTATGTCTATAAATTGCATCGAGAACATTGCAATTAGATGCATGCCAATAGTAACGTTCTCGGCGCTCAGAGCGAGCGAAGCAACATATCTTTCTCCGTAGGAGCAAATTGCGTTATATTGAGGCTCTTGTACCCTACAGAAAAAGAGCAAGTTAAGAATGAAATCGATGGGAATCCGCGCACAGCAAAAAGAGAAGACACGTCGATCATTGATCGATGCGGCATTTAGTCAGTTAAGTGCGGATCGCAGCTTTTCCAGCCTTAGCTTGCGAGAAGTCGCCCGAGAGGCAGGGATTGCACCGACTTCTTTTTACCGTCACTTCAAAGATATGGATGAGCTAGGCTTAACCATGGTCGATGAAGGCGGTTTGCTACTACGTCAACTGATGCGTCAGGCGCGTCAACGTATTGTGAAAGAAGGTAGCGTAATTCGTACCTCGGTCGAAACCTTTATGGAATTCATTGAAAGTAGTCCGAACGTTTTTCGTTTGTTGTTGCGTGAGCGCTCCGGCACTTCTGCTGAATTTCGTACCGCTGTTGCTCGAGAAATCCAGCATTTTGCGGCAGAATTAACCGAGTATTTAATGAGCACCGGCGTGACCAGAGAAGAGGCGTATACTCAAGCAGAAGCGTCTGTGACTTTGGTTTTCAGTTCGGGGGCTGAAGCTTTAGATTTAGATCGACGTGAGCGCGATGAACTCGCCGAGCGATTGATCATGCAATTGCGAATGATAGCCAAAGGGGCCTATTGGTATCGCAAAGAACGTGAACGTAACCGATTAAAAGGCGGGATAGAATAATGTCGAATGGAAATAAATCTGAAAAGAAAACGCTGATTTTGGCACTGGTTGCAGGTATGTGTGGTGATGCTTTGTTGTCATGGTTGACCATGAGTGAAGTGTCTTTTTCAATCTTCCCATTGATTGCACTCGTACTGGCTGTACAAGCTCTTTACCAAGAGTACCTAAATAATCCGGTATCAGAAGATATCCCATTAGTTGGCTTGGCGTGCTTCTTCGTAGGTGCGTTTGGTCACTCTGCGTTTATTAAAGCGCAATACCCAGAAGCAGGCTCAAACTTCTTTGCGATCATGGTTTCAATGATCTTACTCGCATGGATTGGTAAGAAGCTAGGTTTTGTCAGTAAGAAGACTTCTGCGGAATAAGCAAACGAATCAAATAAAAAAAGCGAGCCATTGAGCTCGCTTTTTTTGTATTTGATGTGCCGTCCTAAATAAGGTTGACACTTTCCACCCCCAAAATTGGAGAGTGTTATGAAATCAACAACTAAAAGAACT
>NZ_JAWOTB010000033.1:0-10340 GCF_033338655.1 Vibrio sp. Vb1729
AGTTCTTTTAGTTGTTGATTTCATAACACTCTCCAATTTTGGGGGTGGAAAGTGTCAACCTTATTTAGGACGGCACACTAGATACACAAAAGGCTATGGTTCCCCATAGCCTTTTTTCTTTTTTTCTCGTTGGTGTGAGTCTGCTTACAGCATCTTCTTCAAGCGATACAGCTCTTCAAGAGCTTGGCGTGGCGTTAAGTCGTCAGGATCAATACCTGACAGAGCTTGTTCGACCTCGCTAGGCTCTGGAATCAGGCTCAACTGGTTAGCCACATCTACTGCACTTGGACGTGGTGTGTCACTGTTTTGCCCCAGTTGCTCTAGCTGAGATAGCTTGTTACGCGCATTTTTGATGACCGTTTTTGGTACGCCTGCTAAGCCCGCAACAGCCAGGCCGTAAGACTTACTTGCCGCACCTTCTTGAACTGCGTGCATAAAGGCAATGCTGTCTCCATGTTCTACGGCATCCAAGTGAACGTTCGCTAAGTTTGGCAGCTGGCTTGGTAACTCTGTTAATTCGAAGTAGTGGGTTGCAAATAGGGTCATCGCACCAATTTGTGTTGCGAGCCATTCCGCACTTGCCCAAGCTAAAGACAGACCGTCGTAAGTACTAGTACCACGTCCGATTTCATCCATTAGCACCAAACTATTCTTAGTTGCGTTGTGAAGAATATTGGCTGTTTCGGTCATTTCTACCATGAAGGTCGAGCGGCCAGATGCAAGATCATCTGACGCACCAATACGAGTAAATATACGATCTAAAGAACCAATCTGTGCGGATTCTGCCGGTACATAAGAGCCGATATGTGCCATCAATGCAATCAGCGCAGTTTGACGCATGTAGGTTGATTTACCACCCATGTTTGGACCGGTGATGATCAACATCTTACGGGCTGGGTTAAGCTCAATTGGGTTCGCGATGAACGGCTCTGTTGTTACTTGTTCTACGACTGGATGACGACCAGCTTGAATGTGAATTCCTGCGTCTTTCACAAGCGTTGGGCGGCAGTAATCTAACGAATCTGCACGCTCTGCTAGGTTTTGTAATACATCCAGTTGAGACAGAGCAGAAGCTAGGTTTTGCAGCTTCTCAAGGTTTGGCATCAATAGATCAAACAGTTCTTCCCACAACTGTTTCTCAAGTGCTAACGCTTTAGATTTCGAGTTAAGTACTTTGTCTTCGTGTTCCTTAAGCTCTGGAATGATGTAGCGTTCAGCGTTTTTGAGTGTTTGGCGACGTACATAATGCGGTGGAACCAAATGGCTCTGGCCACGGCTTACTTGGATAAAGAAGCCATGAACGTTGTTATAGCCTACTTTAAGCGTATCGATACCGTGTCGTTCACGCTCATCTCGCTCAAGCTGCTCAAGATATTCTGTTGCACCATCTGCTAATTTTCGCCATTCATCGAGCTCCGCATTGTAGCCTTCAGCGATGACGCCACCATCACGAATAACAACCGGCGGATTTTCTTTAATCGCGCGTTCTAACAGGTCACATACTTCGTCAATCGGAGCTGCATACTTCGCCAATTTCGTTAGGTACGGATGGGTCAAAGAAGCGGTGACAGATTCTAGCTCTGGTAGCTGTTGCATGGCATTGCGAAGTCTAGCCATATCGCGAGGGCGAGCAGAGCGTAATGCAAGGCGCGCTAAGATACGTTCAATATCACCAATTTGCTTTAACGTTGGTTGAAGATCGGCAAACAGAGCTTGTTCTTTAATCTCACCAATCGCATCAAGGCGATTGTTTAACGTTTCAATGCAACGCATAGGCTGATGCAACCAACGCTTCAGCATTCGGCTGCCCATCGGAGTTGCACAATGGTCGAGTACTGCAGCGAGCGTGTTATCGATTCCGCCTGCTAGATTTTGAGTAATTTCCAGATTACGTCGGGTAGCAGCATCAAGGATGACGGATTGATCCTGATGATCAAACGTTAAAGAGCGAATATGAGGTAAAGCCGTACGTTGAGTATCTTTTACGTACTGGATCAAACAACCAGCAGCACACAGCCCTAAGGACGCATGTTCTACACCAAAACCAACCAGATCTTTTGTGCCAAATTGTTGATTGAGTTGTTGCTTAGCCGTATCAAGCTCAAACTCCCAGACTGGGCGACGACGGTTACCATTGCGGCTCGCCATTAAATGTACAGGTTCAAAATCTTCTGGGAACAGTAGCTCACGTGGTGCAGTGCGTTGAAGCTCGGCTGTCATCGCTTCTTCAGTTTCTGGTTCTGTCAGTTGGAAGCGACCAGAGGTGACATCCAGCGTCGCATAACCGAACTTACCGTTGTGATGGTAAATTGCTGCGATTAAGTTATCGACACGCTCAGAAAGCAGCGCTTCATCCGTCACAGTACCTGGTGTCACGATACGCACAACTTTACGTTCTACCGGGCCCTTGCTGGTGGCCGGATCGCCAATCTGTTCACAGATCGCCACAGACTCACCAAGCTGAACAAGTTTTGCCAGGTAGCCCTCTACGGCGTGAAATGGCACACCCGCCATTGGGATAGGTTCACCTGCAGACGCACCACGTTTGGTCAATGAAATATCAAGAAGCTGAGAAGCTCGCTTGGCATCATCGTAAAAGAGTTCGTAGAAATCGCCCATGCGGTAGAACAGCAAAATCTCTGGGTTCTCAGCCTTTAGCTTGAGGTATTGCTGCATCATCGGAGTGTGTTTTTGTTCAGCTTTCACAGGTAAGTTCTTTTGTTTATTTCCGTAGCGGCTTAGGATACGTGAATCCCTATCAAGTAAAAAGAGACAAAGGGCATTTTGGCTATGGAAAAAACAACAAAATTGAGTGCCGATTTAGGCGCATTATTGGCTAAACACGGGCATCTTTTAACGACCGCAGAATCATGCACAGGTGGTGGTGTTGCAACCGCCATTACTGACATTGCTGGTAGTTCAGCGTGGCTTGACCGTGCGTTTGTCACCTACAGTAATGAAGCGAAAATGGAGATGCTTGGTGTGCAAGCTTCAACGTTAGAAGCGCATGGTGCAGTGAGTGAGCCAGTTGTGATTGAAATGGTACAGGGTGCAATTAAAAACTCCAATGCGACCATCGGTGTGTCCATCAGTGGTATTGCAGGGCCGGGTGGTGGCAGTGAAGAGAAACCAGTCGGCATGGTCTGCTTTGCTTTTGCTGATAACCAAAGTTGGCAGCAAGTCGAAACCATGCATTTTACTGGTGACCGTGCAGAAGTTCGCAAAAAAGCGGTCGAGCATGCGCTGACTCAATTGTATCAACATCTACTCTAGAATTTCTTAAATTGTTTTAGCCCAGCATTGATAAGGGCTAGAGCAAATCACGACTTTAGGTCAGCCAAATTTTTTTCATACAGGTATGGACACTGTATGAATCAACAGTATAATAACTTTCATTGCTGAGCAGTTCTTCTGCTTAAGAAAAATGAATTACTATTCGTCGCCCAAAGAAGATGAATAAATCGGAGAAAGTAATGGACGAGAACAAACAGAAAGCGCTCGCCGCTGCGCTAGGTCAAATTGAAAAGCAATTCGGTAAAGGCTCTATCATGCGCCTTGGTGATAACCGCGCAATGGACGTAGAAACCATCTCAACGGGTTCTCTTTCTCTTGATATCGCTTTGGGTGCTGGTGGTCTACCAATGGGTCGTATCGTAGAAATCTACGGCCCAGAATCTTCAGGTAAAACAACATTAACGCTTGAGCTTATTGCTGCTGCGCAACGTGAAGGCAAAACTTGTGCGTTTATCGATGCAGAGCACGCTCTAGATCCTGTATACGCGAAGAAACTTGGCGTAGATATCGATGCATTGCTAGTTTCTCAGCCAGACACAGGTGAGCAAGCGCTAGAGATCTGTGACGCACTTGCACGTTCTGGTGCTATCGATGTTATGGTTGTCGACTCTGTCGCAGCACTAACACCGAAAGCAGAAATCGAAGGCGAAATGGGCGATAGCCACATGGGTCTGCAAGCACGTATGCTTTCTCAAGCAATGCGTAAGCTAACGGGTAACCTAAAGCAGTCTAACTGTATGTGTATCTTCATCAACCAAATCCGTATGAAGATTGGTGTGATGTTTGGTAACCCAGAAACAACAACAGGTGGTAACGCACTTAAGTTCTACGCTTCTGTTCGTCTAGATATCCGTCGTACTGGCGCAATCAAAGAAGGTGACGAAGTCGTAGGTAACGAAACGCGCATCAAAGTTGTTAAGAATAAGATTGCAGCACCATTTAAAGAAGCAAACACACAAATCATGTACGGCCAAGGCTTTAACCGCGAAGGTGAACTTGTCGATCTAGGTGTGAAGCACAAGTTAGTTGAAAAAGCCGGTGCTTGGTATAGCTACAATGGCGATAAGATTGGTCAAGGTAAAGCGAATGCGTGTAACTACCTGCGTGAGCACCCTGAAGTGGCTAAAACTATCGATACAAAACTGCGTGAAATGTTGCTAGCGCCAGCACTTGCGGAAGCGCCTGAAGCTGGTGAAGCGCCAGAGCAAGCTGAAGAGTTTTAATCTCTCATAGATTAATAAATGACAAAGCCCTGCAATGCGGGGCTTTGTTGTATCTATTGAAATCAAAAATCGAATTATCACAAAGGCCATTGAGAGCCTGTACAGCAAAAATACTTTTAGGATCATCATGTACCAAAAACGCCAGGCGCCAACATTATCGAGCAAAGAGGCAGCTATCCAATTGCTTAGCCGTCGCGATCATGGTCAGTATGAGCTTTACCAAAAATTATCGATGAAGGGCTATGAAGAATCAGACATCGACATCGCAATTAATTTTTGCCTAGACCATAATTATCTAGATGATTTACGTTACGCGAAGAGTCAAATTAGACAGCATGTATACAAAGGACATGGAGAGCGTCGAATTCGTCAAGAGTTAAACCAGAAGCGTGTTGCGGAATCGGTGATTGAGCAAGCTATGGCTGAAGAGCCGCAAGATTGGTTTGAACTGGCTAAACAGGCGGCAGAAAAGAAATTCAAAGGTATTAAAGCCAAAGACCAGAAAGAGTACGCTAAACAGGTGCGATTTCTGCAATATCGTGGCTACAGTTTTGACCAAATCAGCTACGCGCTGAACTTTGAGGACGAAGATTAACGGTCAGTCGTCCGCACTGATTTTTGTTTTGCTTCAAATTTTTTCTCCTACTCCCTCTTTTCCTCAAGAAAACTAGTCTCAGCTGTTTGCATGATCTACAATACGGCAAAATTCTAACTCGACTATTTTCAGGAAGAGCTGCATGTACATGAGCACTGATGAGGTTCGTAACGCGTTCCTCAAGTTCTTTGAGAGCAAAGGACACCAAATCGTAGAAAGTTCATCGTTAGTTCCACATAACGACCCAACCCTGTTGTTCACAAACGCAGGTATGAACCAATTTAAAGATTGTTTCTTAGGCTTAGAAAAACGAGCCTACACTCGAGCGACTACGGCTCAGCGTTGCGTACGTGCTGGTGGTAAACATAACGACCTAGAAAATGTTGGCTTTACTGCTCGTCACCACACATTCTTTGAAATGTTAGGCAACTTCAGCTTTGGCGATTACTTCAAAGAAGATGCGATCTCCTTTGCTTGGGAATTCCTAACCGAAGTTCTTAAACTGCCAGCGGATCGTTTATTGGTAACTGTTTACGAAACCGATGACGAAGCGTTTGACATCTGGAACAAGAAAGTTGGCGTACCCGCTGATCGTATTGTTCGCATTGGTGATAAAGAAGGCGGCAAGCCGTACGAGTCTGATAACTTCTGGCAAATGGGCGACACTGGCCCTTGTGGTCCATGTACTGAAATCTTCTACGATCACGGTGAGCACATCTGGGGTGGCCGTCCTGGCACGCCTGAAGAAGATGGTGACCGTTTTATCGAGATCTGGAACAACGTATTCATGCAGTTCAACCGTCACGCAGACGGGACTATGGAACCGCTACCAAAACCATCGGTAGATACTGGTATGGGTATCGAGCGTATCTCTGCAATCATGCAGGGCGTTCACTCAAACTACGAAATCGATGTATTCCAAGCTCTTATCAAAGCAGCAGCAGAAGTGATCGGTTACGAAGACCTATCAAACCAATCACTACGCGTTATCGCTGACCACATCCGTTCATGTTCATTCCTGATCGTGGATGGCGTTATGCCTTCAAACGAAGGTCGTGGTTACGTATTACGCCGTATCATCCGTCGCGCAGTTCGTCACGGTAACAAGCTGGGCGCACAAGGTGCATTCTTCCACAAGTTGGTTGGCGTACTGGCAGACATCATGGGTACGGCTGGTGAAGAGCTGAAGCGTCAACAAGCTGTGGTTGAAAAAGTACTGCGTATCGAAGAAGAAAACTTTGGTCGTACACTTGAGCGCGGTATGGCGATTCTAAACGAAGCATTAGATAACCTAGACGGTAAAGTACTGGACGGCGAAACCGTATTTAAACTTTACGACACTTACGGTTTCCCAGCTGACTTAACTAACGACGTTGCACGTGAGCGTGAGTTCGCAATTGACGAAGAAGGTTTCGAGAAAGCGATGGAAGAGCAGCGTCAACGTGCGCGTGAAGCGGGTAACTTCGGTACTGACTACAACGCAGCAATCAAAGTTGATACGCAAACAGAATTCTGTGGTTACACAGGTACTAAAGGCTCTAGTTCTGTAGCAGCGATGTTCGTTGAAGGCAACGAAGTAGATTCGCTATCTGCGGGCGACAAAGCAATCATCGTACTTGGTGAAACACCATTCTACGCAGAGTCAGGCGGTCAGTGTGGTGACGCTGGTGAAATCCGTACTGAGTCTGGTGTATTCCGCGTTGAGGACACTCAAAAACTAGGTAACGCAATCGCGCACCACGGTGTAATGGCAGAAGGCGTTCTAGCGAAAGGCGACGAAGTAGCAACTATCGTTGACGCAGAGCGTCGCGCAGCTATCTCTCTAAACCACTCAGCAACGCACTTGCTACACGCAGCACTACGCCAGGTTTTAGGTGAGCACGTAACGCAGAAAGGCTCATTGGTGAAGGCAGACAACCTACGTTTCGACTTCTCGCATCTAGAAGCCGTAACCGCAGCAGAGTTGAAAGAAGTTGAGCGCCTAGTTAACGCGCAAATTCGTCGCAACCACACGATTGAAACCAACGTGATGGACATTGAGTCTGCTAAGAAGAAAGGCGCAATGGCTCTATTCGGCGAGAAGTACGACGACGAAGTACGCGTACTATCTATGGGCGACTTCTCGACAGAGCTTTGCGGTGGTATTCACGCATCAAGCACAGGTGATATTGGCCTATTCAAAATCACTTCAGAAAGCGGCATTGCTGCAGGTATTCGACGTATTGAGGCGGTAACAGGCGAGGCTGCATTAGACGCTATTGAAGCTCAAAACGCGAAGTACGAAGAGAAACTCGCAGAATCTGCACAGAAAGCAAAAGCGCTAGAGAAAGAAGTGCAGAAGCTAAAAGATAAGATGGCGGCAGCAGAAAGCGCTAACATCATGGGCAAAGCGGTTGAAGTCAATGGTACAAAAGTTCTAGTCGCAGCTCTTGAAGGCGCTGACAGCAAGAACCTACGTACTATGGTTGATGACATCAAGAACCAAATGGGGTCTGGTGTCGTACTGCTTGCTAACGTAACAGGTGACAAGGTTGGCCTGATTGCTGGTGTGACTAAAGATCTAACTGGTAAAGTAAAAGCTGGTGATCTAGTTAAGATGATTGCTGAGCAAGTCGGTGGTAAGGGCGGTGGTCGTCCTGACATGGCTCAAGCTGGTGGTACTGATGTAGCCGCACTACCAGAGGCAATTAAAACAGTTCAGCCTTGGTTAGAAGAGCGCTTATAAGCTTTTAACTACTAAAATTACGCTCAATCAAGTTTCTTTGATTGAGCGTAATTTTTTTTAGCAGCCAAGTGGTTTAATTGACCAAAAGTTAACCGAGTCATTTAAGCTATTTGGTTTTTGTTGTAACTACTGCTTATATAATTTTTCTAAAAGGAAATACTGACGATGTAAGCAGTTCTAAAGAGACTTCGGTCTTGGGAAGGTGAAGACTGGTGAAAAAGCCCCTTATCGTGCAAAAGTTTGGCGGAACCTCCGTGGGTTCAATTGAAAGAATCCACCAAGTTGCTGAACACATCATTAAGGCGAAAAATGATGGCAATCAAGTTGTTGTCGTCGTGTCTGCAATGTCAGGCGAAACAAACAGACTGATGGACCTCGCTAAACAGATAGATAGCGTGCCTACAGCTCGAGAACTTGATGTTTTGCTCTCTGCTGGTGAGCAAGTGTCAATGGCACTGTTAGCAATGACACTCAATAAATTGGGTCATGCTGCACGCTCGCTTACCGGAGCACAGGCGAATATTGTGACGGATAATCAACACAATGACGCAACGATTAAACACATTGATACTAAGACAATTCTGGGATTGCTTGAGCAAGACCAAATCGTGATTGTTGCAGGCTTTCAAGGTGTGAATGAGAACGGGGATATCACCACATTAGGTCGAGGTGGCTCAGATACGAGCGCAGTGGCACTGGCAGGCGCATTGCGCGCTGATGAGTGTCAAATCTTTACCGACGTTGATGGTATTTATACTTGTGACCCACGTGTAGTGAAAAACGCGCGAAAATTGGCGGTTATCGATTTTCCTTCCATGGAAGCGATGGCAAGCCGAGGCGCGAAAGTATTACATTTACCTTCAGTGCAATTTGCATGGAAGAATAATGTGCCACTGCGCGTGCTTTCGACATTTGATGTTAATGAAGGCAGTCTGGTAAAGGGGGAGTTAGGCAATCAAGCCGTCTCTGGTATAGCCATTCAACGTGACCTTGCCATAATCGAAGTCGATAAAGAACATTTATCTAGTGCTACAAAACAATGTCAGATGTTGGGTATCGACATTTGGAATGTGATCGAGGAAACAGAACGGGCAGGTATCATGATAAAACAAGATGCATGTGCCAAGTTCGATCTGGTGTTCAGCGACAAAATCCGTAATAGTGAAGTGGTAAGCCTGTTGACCGCAGTGGGGCTTGAGGCCAATGGAATGGTAGAGCACGCATGCGATTTGTTGGCAAAGCGAGATATTGAGATCAATTTCAGCGCAACGAATGCACTCACTATGATGCTAGTTTTAGCACCCGAATGTGTGGATACAGCAGCAAACATTCTGCATGATGCTTACATTACGTCTAGTGAAGCATTAAACATTCAACAAAAACATGCCTTTTTAGGCTGATTTTCGCTAACAAGGGAGTTTACGAAAATATAACTTTTGTTGGATAATAGCTTTGTAGCAAGAAAATTTAGAGATTACTCAAGGAGCAAAGAATGCTAATTTTGACTCGCCGCGTAGGCGAAACACTGATGATTGGTGATGAAGTGACTGTAACTGTACTAGGTGTTAAAGGTAACCAAGTGCGTATCGGCGTTAACGCTCCGAAAGAGGTTTCAGTTCACCGTGAAGAAATCTACATGCGCATTCAAGCTGAAAAAGGCAATGGCAACGTTGCTTCAGGTAACTACTAAGTCGCTCCTGTTTACAGAGCTTAGTTTGAATGAAAAAGGCTAACCGAAGGGTTGGCCTTTTTAGTTTTTACTGTTTTTGAAAATTTGCAGAAACTATTGTGTTGAGTATGGCTGTGAATTCATCAATAATGTTGATTCGAACTTCAGAAAGTTATTTGAAAATAAATGTCTTTTTTTCAGAGAAGACTCTCTTTTTTTCATCATAATAGAGTGATAAAGTTCGTTTAATAGTCACTTTGATTAAATCAGCAACGGTTAAGCCAGTTTCGTAGATTTTTTCAAAGAAAGTGTTTGACATATTTTCGGTAAAACGTAATATGTGCCTCCGCAAGACGGTGAGGTGGCCGAGAGGCTGAAGGCGCTCCCCTGCTAAGGGAGTATACGGTTTATCCCGTATCGAGGGTTCGAATCCCTCCTTCACCGCCATTCTTGCAACGTTGATTTATCAACAAAAAGTGCGTCCTTAGCTCAGCTGGATAGAGTACCTGGCTACGAACCAGGCGGTCGGAGGTTCGAATCCTCCAGGACGCGCCATATCTCTTTTGAGATATAACAATGAAAACGGTGAGGTGGCCGAGAGGCTGAAGGCGCTCCCCTGCTAAGGGAGTATACGGTTTATCCCGTATCGAGGGTTCGAATCCCTCCTTCACCGCCATTCATTGACTGGCCCGATGGCCTTTTTTTTGTTTCGTAAGAAATGAATGTGATTTACTTCACAACTTCTTAGCAAGAAGATCTGCGCGTCCTTAGCTCAGCTGGATAGAGTACCTGGCTACGAACCAGGCGGTCGGAGGTTCGAATCCTCCAGGACGC